>NZ_PUWT01000078.1:0-102422 GCF_002968995.1 Photorhabdus hindustanensis | reverse complement strand
CCCTGTGGCGGGGAGACGTGCACCGCGTGCTGGGCGCCAACCCGCGCTATCCGGGTGACGATTTCATCGCCAAGTGACATGGTGTTCCTCCTGTCAGGTCATCAGACCGCCTGAAAACTGTGGACAATTGCCAGCAGGGTATCACGCTGACCGTCTTCAAAAGGCGCGGGGGAGGTCAGGTTGAAGGTCAGCAGCAGCGGACCCCGGATTTGCAGTATCACGGTCTGGTACATGTCGCCTTCCGGGCTTTTCCACTGGTAATCCAGACGGCAGGCGGGTTGCTGGCTGAGGGTGATTTCGCCGCGCTGATGCTCCTGGTACCCGGGCAGATGGGTGCAAAACTGTTCCAGGGTCTGTTCATAGTAAGCGTGGTTATCCATGCCGGCGGGGACCGGGGTGCGGCTGACCACCAGATTGATGCCGCTGTCGTCCGGCAGCACAAAGACATTCATGGATTCATCCCGCCAGTTGTCTGGGATAGTCAGTGAGCCTTCATTCATTTGATAGGGGGTGTTTTCCATGTTTTTTCCGTTGTTGATTGAAACAGGTTGTCATGTTCCAGTGAACTTACCTGGCGCGGTCAGATAATAACAATCAGATAACAAGGTTAACTGAACGCATTATCAGGCCAGGGGAGCAGCTCATAAGCTGCCCCAAAGGTTAAAGCGCCTCGGGCAAGTTATGTCAGAACGATGAAAGCGCTGGCAGTTTGTGGCTGACAGTCTTATTGATAACCTGTATGAACAGGCAACGTCGGGGATATGCTATTGCTGTTTAAGCGTCTGGTTAAGATAACTCATCAGCCGTTTTATGTGTTTAATATCCAATCAAGAACATATAATAAAAAATTCAGATTGTCCCGTCTGTTTGGGTGATGAATATTTGATTAACTTAATAAATGTGACATAAATCCCAAATTTTTTACCCCGTTACGTTCACCCAACATCCGAATTTTATTAAACGAAAGCAACAGATACTGTATTAGGCTGTATTTACTTTTAGCGCTTCGATTATCACGGTGGAGTTTTCATTAATCATAAAACGAAAAAAGGTGTACTGACCGTTTTCATGGCCATGAAACTTCTTTTTTATCGCTTTTTGCTACCACCGGCAGGGTTTTAACGCTGTTTTTACTGTCTTTGATTTTTCGTTTTAGTGTTTTTTATTGACTTCGTAACGTTAAGATTCGCTCAGATTAAATCATGTGAGGTGGCGTTTTTCATCTTGTTTGAAAGCAAGGCGTGTCAGAAGTTTTCACTCATTCAGGTAAGATGAGAGACGCTTTATCCGCATATGATAAAACCGTTATTAAAAAGGCGTTTATGGTTTGTCAGTGTCGTTTTAAAAGCTGGAAAACATAGTCAGTGTGTGATGAAAAAACAGCTGAAAACTTTAATGATTAATGGTGAAAATAAGTGATTAAGGCTTTTAAAAACGGGTAAAAAATTCGCTGCTATATTGATATTGGCAGAGAAAACATCAGGCAAAACCGGTCATGAGTTGATTTAACAAAGTGACCGCGTTAATCCAATAATAAAAGTAAAAATATTTAACAGGATTAACCGAATGAAGTTTAAATATTATTAGCCTCTCGGTTATCTGCTCGGGTTTTAACGTTGAGGAGTGAAATACAGGGAAAACAGAAAACCTAAACATCAGTTTAATGGAAACGGGGAAGTTAACTACGTATCAGGAAACGAAAGAACATTAGGTTGATAAAAACTGCTTAATCAAAACCATCTATTAGATGCATTTTTGCTTTAAAAAATAGGAAAAACCCAGGAATGATGGTTGTTTTACCGATGCCATTTTTTTTTAACGTGATTAATTTTCTCTTTTTACTTGTATTTCCAGTTATTAGTGAATGCAAGCGTTTTTTTATCGCTAATTAATTCATCTGGGGATTTAAAAAGTAGGTCTCCCATTAATGCCCATTTTTTAAAAAGTACAGCGTGAATAAAGAGATTTATTCCCTGCTATAATGATTTAAAAGTGAGTATACAGAGAGATTAAAGATTTATATCAAAGGAAAATATGGGTTTAACTCAATAGATACTTTTTTATAAGGATAGTAACTTTCTGGTATTAAAAGTCCATTAACCATTAACAGAAAATTGAAAATAAATCAGCAGGTAAAATAATGTTATTCGGCCTGTTGATATTAAAATATTTTCTCACTGTTATTTTACTGAGTAAGTTATAAACATAACGCAATAAAAAGGAGGGTAAAACGGTTAATGTGACAGGATTTAACTTCTAAACAGCGCGTTGATTATCCGAAAAAGTATAAGGGGGTATCTTTAATCTCATCAAGCCATTGACTGGCCTAATTTATGCGAAAAATAACCTATAGAAATCGCTCAGAATTGAGCGTAAACAGCCTCTGCAAAGATAAAAAGCGGGTATGATTCACGTTGGTTAAATGTAAAACACGATATACCATGATGATTAAACTGAATAAAAACCAGGTATTAAAAGTGATAAAAACAACGGTTAAAACTTGATGCCGATTAAAATCAGAGATTAAAACAATGTTTTTAAAAACAGTTTAAAACCTGCCCGTCATAAAGCTATCAGTGAAAAATGAAAATCGGCTTTGTTTTTGTTAACGCGCATGCACCTTGGGAAAAGGATAAACAAAGAAAAATAATCCGGTATAAGAAATACACCGGATTATCATATCAAGGTTAAATTATTTAAAACGCCTGACTATATCAGTATTACGATGTCTCCTCATCACAACTGATTTCCAACGCCCTATTCAAAGCCTGAGCTAAAACAGTTTTATTCTCATCATCCTCCAATAAACTAAAATGGTTACCCGGTATCGCAATCAGCTCAAGCGAAGTATCAGCTATTATCTGCGCCCAACCTAACGACGGTTCCATGCTCACTGACTCCGATGTTTCATCCTCCATAAAAGAAATAGCGGGAGAAGGCTCTACCGCATAGAACTGATGCAGCGTTATTGCTAATGCTGGCGGCTCATAGTTCGCAACTATTTGCGCGTAATGTTCGATCTGCTCCCAACGTTTTGCGATCACATCAGCATGCAGATTTGCAGGATATAACGCCAATTCTTGTGCCGCTTCAATAAACTGCACAAAATTCAACTCATCGATTCTTCGGTATAACGCCGCAATCTCTTCCGTGTGCCCCTCCCCTGACTGTCGAGCCAGTTCAATAAAGAACCGATATTTAGGTTGTATGATCTGTTCCCCTAAATAATGAGGCGCAGGCACATCAATCAACCCAAGGAAATTGACTGCTTCACCCGCATTCAAAAGCTGCTGAGCAATAGCATAAGCCAATATTCCACCAGAAGAGTAACCACATAGCCGATAAGGTCCTTCCGGTTGAACAGCCTTTATCAAGGTGATCATTCTCGCCGCCTGTTGCTCCATTGTTGCCATCGGTTTTTCGTTAATAGACGGCCAAGGCAGCGCATAAATCGGGTGGTCCGATGGAATATGTCGAGCCAGCCCGAAGACATAGGAGTAATCACCCATGCCACTCGGCACAAAGAACAGCGGCAACCCTGCTCCATCAAGTCGTACCGATATGGCGCTGTTTTGCGGCTGAGACAACAGATCTGAGGTAATTTTCGCAGCCAGTTCAGTCAGCACCGGAAATTGGAACACAGCATTCAATGTGCAAACCAAACCCCGACCAGCGGCAAGATTTATCATTCGCATGGCAAGCAGTGAATGGCCGCCCAACGTGAAGAAGTTGTCATGCCGACTTATTTGTTCAACCCCCAGCAACTCACGCCAGATAGCCGCCAATGCGATTTCCGTTTCCCCTTGCGGCGCTTCATAACTCTGACGGGCAAACGCCTCATTGTCGGGAGCCGGCAAGGCCCGACGATCCAATTTACCGTTCGGCGTTAGCGGAAAAGCATCCAGCCGCACAAAAGCTGACGGCACCATATAGTCAGGTAAAGTGACACTCAAGTGGGTACGCAGGTTATTGGTCAGCCCCTCATCCGCTGGTACCACGACATAAGCAACCAGCCGTTTGTCCTGCCCATCCCCCAGCGCCAACACCGTCGCCTCACGCACCCCCGGATGCTCTATCAGACGTGTTTCAATTTCCCCCGGTTCAATGCGGAAACCACGGACTTTAACCTGCTGGTCGTTGCGGCCCAGGAATTCCAGGTTGCCATCCGGCAGGTAGCGGGCTAAATCCCCGGTACGGTACATACGAGCGCCCGGTTGATCACTAAACGGGTCCATCAGGAAACGTTCAGCGGTCAATTCCGGCCGATTCAGGTAGCCACGAGCAACAGCGACTCCCCCAATGTAAAGTTCACCCGTGACGCCCATTGGGACAGGTTCCCCGTAAGTATCGAGAATATAAATTTGGGTATTGGATATTGGGCGGCCAATCGGTACGTTATCAGCAAAACAGCTCGGGTGATTGACATCAAACACGGTACAACCCACGACGGTTTCGGTTGGGCCGTACTCGTTGATGATGCGTGATCCAGGCGATAATGTCCGCCAAAGTGCAATAGTGGAACTAGGCAGTGTCTCTCCACCCACGATAAAGCAGTGAGCGGGGCATTTTTGTCCCATAGTTTGCAATTTCTGCCCCATTGCCGAAAGATGACCGGGAGTAATTTTAACCAAAGCGCCTGATTCCATTGACAACAACGCAGAGAGCAATTCAACCAGCTCCTGCCCGTCACGGAGCAAATGGATCTTGCCGCCGCACAGTAAAGGCAGGTAAAGACTGGTGACCGTGGCATCAAAAGCTATCGATGACGAAACGATACTATTGAATTGCCTTTCAGTGAGGTAATCACTCCGCGCCCATAGCAGGTAGTTGCAGACACCACGATGTTCCAGCATCACGCCTTTCGGTGTTCCTGTCGAACCCGAGGTATAAATGACATACGCCAGATGTCGTGAAGTGAGTGCCGGTATCTGCGGGTTGTCGTCCTGCTGGTTGAGCAATGCATTTGGGTCAAGTACGGTGCGTTCTGCCAGTACCTTCTCACCCAACGCAGCACGCCCGGCTTTATCCGCCAGCAAAATAACCGGAGCGGCATCAGTCAGAATATGTACCAGACGCTCCCCGGTATAGACCGGATCTAGCGGCACATAGGCGCCGCCGGCTTTCAGTATCGCCAATATCCCCACCACCATTGCCGGTGAACGTGACACGCAAATCGCTACCCGTTGGTCCGGCTCGACGCCCAGAGCAATAAGTTGATGGGCCAGCCGGTTAGCACGGGCATTTAATTCCACATAACTGAGGGTGTGATCTTCATACACTAATGCTATCGCATCAGGGGTTTGCGCCACCTGCTGTTCAAACAATTGATGAATACACAACGTCTCTGGATACGCGGTTTTCGTTGCGTTCCAGGTTTCCAGCAACAGTGTACGCTCCGCTTCCGGCAGAATATTCAATGTCCGTACCGGTGTTTCCGGGGTCTGTTCCAATGCTTTCGCCAGGCTCTCCAGTGCCTGCTGCATATAACTGCATACTCGTTCCGGTTCAAACGGCTGAGCAACTTGGACGGTTAACCCCAAGGATTCGCCAAAATCCTCCACCGACAGCACTAATGGATAATTGGTTCGCTCCTGCGCATCAAGGAATTCAATGCCGTTTACAAGTTCATCCAACGTTGTCGAAAATGCATTGTGTCGATAGTTCAGCAAGCTGCTAAAGAGGGGGATCTCTCCCCGCACACCACTGCAACGCTGGGCCAACGCCAGTGACGCATGTTCATGCGCCAGTAATCCGGCCAGTCGGGTATGGGCGGCCAGCACACTCTCCCGTACCGGCGTATCATCGATGTCCAGCCGCAGCGGCAAGGTATTGATAAACAGCCCCATGCCATTGTCGGCGCCTTCACCTGCCTGCATCCGCCCAAACAGCACGGTGCCGAACACCACTTGCTCCTGATCGCTGGTACGCGACAACACCTGTGCCCAAGCCAGATGGCACAAGGCCGCCAGACTGACCCCCAAACGCCGGGCCTGACCACGCAGACGGTCATTCAGTTCAGGCGCCAGCATCCAGTGGGATTCCGTTACCTGTGAACCATCACGATGCACCTCCGTCAATCCGAATGGCAGCGTGGGGTCGTCCACCTCCGCCAACATTTCAGTAAAGAAGCGGGTATGTTCCTCCTGACTCATTCCCAACCGGGCCTCAGCCACTAAATTACGGAAAGAGACTGGGGAGGTCAGACTCTCCTCCCGTTCGGTAAGATACGCCTGAACCTCACTGTTCATCACGTCCAGCGTGGTATGGTCGCCAATCAGATGATGCAGCAATTGCAGTACTACCCAACGACCATCACTCTCCTGCGCCACCACAAACCGCAACAATGGCGCTTGATCCAGCTCAAGACGATAATGACGGGGATTAAAACGTTGAATCAGCTGATCACAAATCGGCCCATCCGCCGGGTCTAGCGTCAATTCAGTAACCGATAAAGGCGCCTGACGCCAGACGACCTGAGCCGGCACAGACAACTCTTGCCAGATAAAGGCGGTACGCAAAATATCGTGGCGATCAACAACTTGTTGTACTGCCGCCAGATAACGGTCCAGTAGAGTCCGATCAGCAAAGACCATCTGACCGGCTAACAAATAAGGGTCCCCTGCGTTTGCCAGTAAGTGGTGGAACAAAATACCGTCCTGCAACGGCGACAGGGCATAGATATCCTGAATGTTGCTTACTCCGCCCGGCACCTGTCTGACGATGCGGTCAATGTCAGCCTGAGTCAAATCAATCAGCGGCAACATCGCCGGCGTCAGGGCCGTAGTTGCCGAAGTGATGACGTTAGGCGGCACTATCACAGCCTGATGCTGTCCCAATGTTTTCGCCAGGTCTGACAGCACCGGTGATTGGAACAGATCACGCGCCGTCAGCGTCAATCCCAAGTGACGCAGGCGTTCAACCATCCGTATCGCAAGCAGCGAATGACCACCCAAGGCAAAAAAGCTGTCATACCGGCTGACCTGCTCAATCCCCAGTAATTCACGCCAGATAGCCGCCAACGCTATTTCTGTTTCTCCCTGAGGCGCGGCGTAAACTTGGTGGACAAAGGCGTCATTGTCCGGTTCCGGCAACGCTTGATGATCCAATTTACCGTTCGGCGTTAGCGGAAACGCATCCAGTCGTACAAAGGCCGACGGCACCATATAGTCAGGCAAAATGGCGCTTAGATGGGCACGCAAGCTGCTCGCCAGTCCGTCACGGGCTTCCGCCGCCACATAGGCCACCAGCCGTTTCTCCTGCCCTTCACCTCGTACCAATACCGCCGCCTCACGCACCGTTGGGTACTCTGCTAACCGGGCCTCAATTTCCTCCGGTTCAATGCGGAAACCGCGGATTTTAACCTGCTGATCATTGCGGCCCAGGAATTCCAGATTGCCATCCGGTAGATAGCGGGCTAAATCCCCGGTGCGGTACAGGCGGGCATCTGGGTTATCACTGAATGGATCAATCAGGAAACGTTCAGCGGTCAATTCTGGCCGATTAAGATAGCCACAGGCCACGCCATCTCCCCCGATATAAATCTCACCGACCACGCCTAACGGCGCCGGCTGACCATACGCGTCCAACAGATAAACCCGCGTGTTGGCTACCGGTCGACCGATAGGAACGCGAGCGGCTCCCGACGCTAATGCAGTGATACGGTATGTTGCCGTAAAGGTGGTGCCTTCACTCGGTCCATAGCCATTTAATAGCTGTTGTGGCGGACTGGTGTTCAGTACCTGGCCGATAACATGGGGATCAAGGGCATCTCCGCCGACAATCAGCAGCCTTATCTGTGGAAGAACCGGAGACAGCTCCGTCGCTAACTGGTTAAACAATCCGACGCTCAACCACAGAACCGTGATTCGTTGAATTTGTAGATCTTGTACAAACGCCTGCGGCGTCAACAAAGTAGCATGATCGATCACCACTAATGCGCCGCCATTGAGCAACGGCGCCCAGACTTCAAAGGTGCTGGCATCGAAAGCGGGATTGGCGGCAAAGGCTACCCGATCATCCGGCACGATTTCAGCATAGCCATTATTGATAACCAGCCGGACCACCGCACGATGCGGCACCAAGACGCCTTTAGGCATCCCGGTAGAACCGGAGGTGTACATGATATACGCTAATTCGGCGCTGGAACGCGGTAAGTCAAGGTTAAAGCGATCTTCTTCGCAGCCCGTATCTATTTCATCCGCGAGACGAAGCAGCGGCACAGTCAAGTTAGCCGGAATACCCGTCCGCATATCGGTAAGCAACAACTTGGCTGAACAATCACTGATCAGCCAGTTTTTCCGCTCATCCGGCACACTAGGATCTATCGGCACGTAAACGGCGCCGGCTTTAAGAATCGCCAATTGAGCCGCTACCAGTTCCATCGAACGCGCTAGCAGGAGCGCAATATGATCACCGGGACAAACTCCTTGTTCGATCAGTTGACGAGCCAGCCGGTTAGCACGGCTATTTAATTCGGCATAACTGAGGGTTAGCTCTTCATACACTAATGCTATCGCATTAGGCGTTTTCTCCACCTGTTGCTCAAACAACTGATGGATACATAACTTCTCAGGATAGGCGGTTTCCGTGGCGTTCCAAGTTTCCAACAACAACCTACGCTCCGCCGGGGACAAGATATCAATTTCTCCGACCGGCTGTTGAGAGTCAGCCGCCATCGCTTGCAATACTGCATACAGATATCCTACCTGCCGCTCCATTGTCGATGGATCAAACAGGGAGGCGGCAAAATTCAACTCCCCAACAATCCTGCCCTCCTCCTCTGACAAGCTTAGTTCAAGATCAAACTTGACAACATCAACGGCTTGATTGACCGGCGACACCGCCAGCCCCGGTAATCCCCACTCCGTGTTCTCATTGTTCTGCCAGACAAACATCACCTGGAACAATGGGGTATGCGCCAGTCGGCGCGGCGGTTGCACAATTTCCACCACCTGTTCAAACGGTAAATCCTGATGCTCCTGAGCTGTCAATGCGGTTTGCCGAACTCGCGCCAGTAATTCCGTCACCGTCAGTTCACCCGATAAATCCATGCGCAACGCTAACGTATTGACAAAGAAACCAATCAACGGCTCTACTTCCTGACGATTGCGACCCGCGCTCGGGGTGCCAATCACCACATCTTCCTGACCTGACAAGCGCGATAGAACCACCGCCCACGCTGACAACAGCGTCATAAATAAGGTGACGCCGTGCTGTTCACTCAGGCGCTTAAGGGTGGTCGTTAACGCCGCATCCAAGTTAATCGGCACGGACTGCCCAACAAACGACTGCTCCGGCGGTCGAGGCCGATCTGTCGGCAAATCTAGCAAGACTGGCGCATCAGCCAACATTGTCCGCCAATAGTCTGACTGAACCTGAATACGTTCAGCCGATAACCACTGACGTTGCCAGGCGGCGTAATCCGGGTATTGAATCGCCAATGGCGGCAATGGATCGGATTGCCCATCCATAAACGCCGTATAGAGTGTGTTCAGCTCCTGTATCAGCACATTGGCAGACCAGCCATCGGAAATTATGTGATGCAGGGTCAGCAAAAACTGATATTCGTCATCGGTGATACGGATGAGCGCCGCACGAATAAGCGGGCCGCTTTCAAGGTCAAATGACGCATGGGCTTCCTCTACGCTCAAACGCTCAAGAACAACATCAGCATCCGGTATCCCGCGCAGGTCATATTGAGATAATAGTAAGCCGCTATCCGGCTCCAACAGATGTACTTGTGGCTGACCATCTACAGAGACAAAAACCGAACGTAACGCTTCATGGCGGTCAAATAAGGTATCCAGCGCTTTTTGCCAAGCCATGACATCCAATTGTCCAGATAAACGCAGGGCCATCGGGATATGATAAGTTTCACTGACGCCCTCAAGCTGTGCCAAGAACCACAGGCGCTGTTGAGCAAATGACAACGGTAACGCCCCATCACGGGATATCGGCAAGATATTATCCGGTTGACCGGGCCGGGCCTTCATAACCTCAGCAAACGCCCTTAACGAAGGAGACTTAAACAAGGTCGTTAGCGGCAGTTCGATACCCAAAGCCGCTACCCGGTTCATCACCCGCACCGCCAGCAACGAATGGCCGCCCAGAGCAAAGAAATTGTCATACCGGCTGATCTGTTCAACACCTAAGACTTCACGCCAAATCGCCGCCAGAGCCATTTCCATTGCTCCCTGTGGCGCTTCGTAAATCTGACGGGCAACGGCTTCATTGTCTGGCGCCGGTAACGCTTGACGATCCAATTTACCGTTCGGCGTCAATGGCAGTGCATCCAGCCGCACAAAGGCCGACGGCACCATGTAATCAGGCAACTGAATACTCAGATGTTCGCGTAAACGGTTAATCAACCCCTCATCGGCTTCCGCTACCACATAGGCCACTAGTCGTTTTTCCTGCCCTTCCCCTTGCGCCAATACCACCGATTCACTCACCGCCGGGTGTTCCACCAACCGGGATTCAATTTCCCCCGGTTCAATGCGGAAGCCGCGGATTTTAACCTGCTGGTCGTTACGGCCAAGGAATTCCAGATTGCCGTCCGGCAAATAACGGGCTAAATCCCCGGTGCGGTACATCCGGGCATCCGGCATATCACTAAACGGATCAATCAGGAACCGCTCCGCCGTCAAGTCTGGGCGATTGAGGTAGCCACGCGCCACCCCCGCGCCCCCGATATAAATTTCCCCCACTACACCCAACGGCACCGGTTGACCATACTCGTCCAGTAAATAAAGACGGGTGTTGGCTATCGGACGGCCGATACTTTCAATGATTCGGTCGCCTCGCTGTATCGGCAACCAGGCTGAATAGGTGGTCGTTTCAGAAGGTCCATAGAGATTACACAGCCGCTGTATTTGTGTTTCTGCGAAAATCTGTTCAATTAAGGCGCCTTTGAGCGGTTCCCCCGCCAGATTGACAGTATGAACCGACGCCATCAGCGCCTGAGCCTGCAATAACGGTTTCATTGCTGACGGGACTGAGTTGATCAAGGTCACCGGCAGGGCATGCTGCATCAATGACAAGGCACCCTCTACCAGATGAATCGCCGCGCCACGAGACAACGGCATAAAACATTCGAAAATGGACAGGTCGAAACTCATCGACGTCGAGAAAAGCACCTCGTGGATCTCTTCCGTCTCAAAGGCCCGCTGCGCCCAGTACAGGAAGTTAACCGCATTGCGGTGCTCAATCATCACCCCTTTGGGCACCCCCGTGGAGCCGGAGGTGTAAATCACATAGGCCAGATGCCGGGAAGTCAGCGCAGGCACCCGCGGATTATTGTCCGGCTGATCAGGCAGAGTATTCGGGTCCAGTACCGTTAGTCCAGCCAGCGCTTCCTCACCCAGTACAGCCCTGCCAACCTCATCCGCCAGCACCACCATTGGGGCCGCATCATGCAGGACATGTGTCAGACGCGCGCCAGGATAAGACGGGTCTAGCGGCACATAGGCTCCGCCCGCTTTCATCACCGCCAGCAATCCCACTACCATTGCCGGTGAACGCGCCACACAAATCGCCACCCGTTGGTCAGGTGCGACGCCCAGTGCGATAAGTTGATGGGCCAGACGGTTGGCGCGGGCATTTAATTCGGCATAACTGAGGATTTGTTCTTGATACACTAACGCTATCGCGTCAGGGGCTTGCTCCACCTGTTGTTCAAACAACTGGTGAACACATAACATCTCAGGATAGGTAGTTTCCGTCGCGTTCCAAGTTTCGAGCAACAGCGTACGTTCCGCTTTCGGCAAGATTTCCAATGCCCTCACAGGCATGTCCGGCACTCGCTCAAGGGCATCCACCAGACTTTCCAGCGCTCGCTGCATATAACCGCATAGACTTTCAGGATCAAACGGTTGCACGACCTGAGCCGTCAGCCCCAAGGATTCGCCAAAATCCTCCACTGATAGCATTAACGGATAGTTAGTCCGCTCCTGCCCACCAATAAATTCAATACCGCTGATGATGTCATCCGACGCTGCCAGCAAGGTGTTATGCCGATAGTTCAGCAAGCTATTAAAGAGAGGAATTTCACCTTGCACACCGCTGCAACGCTGGGCCAGCGCTAGCGACGCGTGCTCATGTTCTAATAGTCCGGCTAGTCGAGCATGGGCGGCCTGCACGCTGCTCCGTACTGGGGTCTCATCGATATCCAGCCGCAACGGCAAGGTATTAATAAACAGCCCCATGCTATTGTCTGCCCCTTCCCCGGCCTGCATACGCCCAAACAGCACCGTACCAAACACAACATTCTTCTGACCGCTGGTACGCGCCAACACCTGCGCCCAAGCCAGATGACACAAGGCCGCCAGACTGACGCCCAGATGTCTCGCCTGATGACGCAAACGGTCATTTAATCCAGCTGGCAACATCCGGTGAACTTCCGCCACTTGCGAACCATCACGACGCACTTCCGTCAAACCAAACGGCAGAGTCGGTTCATCTACCGCCGCTAACATGTCAGTAAAGAAACGAGTATGCTCTTCCTGACTTACCCCCAACCGGACCTGAGCCACCAGATTGCGGAACGGTGTCGGCGCAGGCAGATTATCCTCCTGGCCTGTCAGGTACGCCTGCACTTCGCGGTGCATCACCTCCATCGTTTCATGATCGCCGATCAAGTGATGATGCAATTCCAGCAACAACCAACGACCATCGGTTTCCCGAGCGATGACAAAACGCAACAACGGCGCTTCGCTCAGGTCGAGACGATGATGACGCGGATCAAAACGCTGGGTTAACTGCTCGCTGACCGGGCCGTCCGCTGGATTTAATGTCAATTCCGTCACCGACAATGGGGCCTGACGCCAGACCACTTGCGCCGGGACTGACAATCCCTGCCAGAGAAACGCGGTACGTAGAATATCGTGCCGATCAATTATCTGTTGAACCGCCGCCAGATAACGATCCAATAGCGCTCGGTCAGCAAAAACCATCTGCCCCGTCAACAGATACGGATCACCTTCATTTGCCAACAGATGGTGGAACAAAATGCCATCCTGCAACGGCGACAGCGCATAGATATCCTGAATATTGGCGATCCCGCCCGGCACTTGCCCGACAATGTGATCAATATCAGCTTGGGTCAAATCAATCAGCGGCAACATCGCCGGCGTCAGCACCGTAGTATCCGGTGTAATACGGTTGTCAGGCACCTGAATTTCATTATGCTGAACCAGAGATTGTGCCAAAATACAGAGTGTCGGATGCTGGAATAATGTTTTTACCGATATACTCAGACCAATACGCCGCAATCGTTCAATCATGCGCACAGCAAGCAGCGAATGACCACCCAGCGCAAAGAAACTGTCATGTCGGCTAATCTGCTCAACACCCAGTAACTCACACCAGACAGCCGCCAACATCGTTTCTATCTTCCCTTGCGGGGCTTCATAGATCTGACGGGCAAACGCCTCCTCCCCCGGCGCCGGCAACGCCCGGCGATCCAACTTGCCATTCGGGGTCTGCGGTAAAGTATCCAGCCGCACAAAAGCTGCCGGTACCATATAGTCAGGTAAAACCGCACTCAAATGTTCACGCAAACGGACTGCCAACCCTTCATTCGCTTCCGCCGCCACATAGGCGACCAGCCGTTTGCTCTGCTCATCCTCCCACACCAGCACCGCCGCCTCTTGCACCGCCGGGTGTTCCTCCAACCGGGTTTCAATTTCTCCCAGCTCAACCCGGAAGCCGCGAATTTTAACCTGATGGTCGTTACGCCCCAAGAATTCCAGGTTGCCATCCGGCAAGTAGCGGGCCAAATCCCCAGTAACATACATCCGTGCGCCAGATACCGGGCTAAAAGGGTCCGGTATAAAACGTTCCGCGCTCAGTTCCGGCTGGTTAAGATAACCCCGCGCCACACCCACGCCGCCAATATACATTTCGCCAACGCCACCCAACGGCACTAACTGACCGTATTTGTCCAGCAAGTAAACGCAGGTATTTTTAAGCGGCCGACCGATAGAACAATCATCGGTTGGAGATAAAATCTCCTTACAAGTCGCTGTTACGGTATTTTCCGTCGGGCCATAAGCGTTCAATAGTCGGGGTCGGTGGAGTTCTCGCACAAACCAGTCCTGAATGGCGCTCTTTTTGACCGCCTCACCGCCAATGATAATGAGCCGGAGACAATCCGGCAGCGGTAATGCATTATCGTCTCTGGCAACCAGTTCGGACCAAAATAACGCCGGTAAAGACAGCACTGTGATACGGTGCTGCCAGGTTAAGGCAATAAACTCCGACATCGACGTCAGCCAACTATCATCACGCATGACCAGCGTGGCTCCGTTGCATAATGTCGAGAAACACTCTTCCACCGAAACGTCAAATGCAAAAGAAGCAAATTGCAACATCCGATCTTGTGCCGTAACCGCATAAGACTCATTAAAACCCAAATGACGCTGATACACCGCCTGATGTTCCACCATCACCCCTTTCGGCTGTCCCGTTGAGCCGGAGGTATAGATGATGTAAATCAGATGCTGCGGCGTCAACGCAGCTACCTGCGGGTTGCGATCCGACTGATCTGGCAAGGTATTCGGGTCAAGTACCGTCAGCCCGCTCAACGCTTCGTCACCCAGCGCTGCCCGTCCAGTCGCATCAGCCAATACCACTGACGGAGTAGTATCATTCAGGATATACGCCAAACGTTCTAGCGGATAAGTTGGGTCCAGCGGCACATAGGCGCCACCGGCTTTCAACACCGCCAACAGCGCCACCACCATCACCGGTGAACGTGACACACAAATCGCCACCGGCTGGTCAGGTACGACACCCAATGCGATAAGCTGATGGGCCAACCGGTTAGCGCGGGCATTTAATTCGGCATAACTGAGGGTTTGCTCTTGATACACCAGCGCCGTGGCTTCCGGGGTTTGCTCCACCTGTTGTTCAAACAATTGATGAATGCATAACGCCTCAGGATAGGTGGTTCCCGTCGCGTTCCAGGTTTCCAGCAATAGCTTGCGCTCCGCCGGGGCCAGAATATCAATTTCTCCGATCGGCTGTTGAGGGTTAACCACCATCGCTTGCAACACCGCGTGCAGATATCCCACCTGTCGTTCCATTGTTGCCGAATCAAACAGGGCAGAGGCATAACTCAGCGCCCCAACAATCCTGCCCTCCTCCTCTGCCAATCCCAGTTCAAGATCAAACTTGACAATATCAAAAGCTTGATAGACCGGTGAGACTGCCAGCCCCGGTAATTCCCATTCCGAGTTCTCATTGTTATGCCAGGCAAACATCACCTGGAATAACGGGGTATGAGCCAGTCGGCGCGGCGGCTGCACAATTTCCACCACCTGTTCAAACGGCAAATCCTGATGCTCCTGAGCCGTCAATGCGATTTGCCGAACTCGCGCCAGTAATTCCGTCACGGTCAGCTTGCCTGATAAACCAATACGCAACGCCAACGTATTGACAAAGAAACCAATCAACGGTTCCACTTCCTGACGACCACGGCCTGCGCTCGGCGTGCCAATCACCACATCTTCCTGACTTGACAAACGTGACAGAACCACCGCCCAGGCTGACAACAGCGTCATGAATAAGGTGACGCCCTGCTGCTCACTCAGGCGCTTAAGGGCGGTCGTTAATTCAACATCTAAGTTAACCGGCACGGCATCTCCGGCAAACGACTGCTCCGGCGGACGGGGCCGGTCAGTGGGCACATCCAATAGAACCGGCGCGTCAGCCAACATTGCACGCCAATAGTCGGATTGAACCTGAACCCGTTCAGCCGACAACCACTGACGCTGCCAGGCGGCGTAATCCGGGTATTGAATCGCCAACGGCGGCAACGTATCCGGCTGCCCAGTCATAAACGCCGTATAGAGCGCGTTCAGTTCCTGTATCAGTACATTGCCAGACCAGCCATCAGAAATAATATGATGCTGAGTCAGTAAAAATTGATATTCGTCATCGGTGAGCCGGATGAGAGCGGCACGGATAAGCGGGCCGCTTTCGAGGTCAAATGACGCATGGGCCTCCTCCGTGCTCAGGCGCTCAAGAACTTCATCAGCATCCGAAACTCCGCGCAGGTCATATTGAGATAACAGTAAGCCGCTATCCGGTTCCAACAGTCGCACTTGCGGTTGACCATCTACAGAGACAAAGACAGAACGTAACGCTTCATGGCGGGCAA
Source organism: Photorhabdus hindustanensis (assembly GCF_002968995.1). Taxonomy (NCBI): domain Bacteria; kingdom Pseudomonadati; phylum Pseudomonadota; class Gammaproteobacteria; order Enterobacterales; family Morganellaceae; genus Photorhabdus; species Photorhabdus hindustanensis. The sequence goes on along the minus strand of NZ_PUWT01000078.1, from coordinate 86,263 downwards.
ACAAGGTATCCAGCGCCTTTTGCCAAGCCATGATATCCAGTTGACCAGACAAACGCAGGGACATCGGGATATGATAAGTTTCACTGACGCCCTCAAGCTGCGCCAGGAACCACAGGCGTTGTTGAGCAAATGATAACGGTAATTCCCCTTCACGGGATATCGGCAGGATGGACGGCAGAATAATGTCCGGCTGTCCCATCCGGGCTTGCATAACCTCAGCAAATGCCTTTAATGAAGGGGATTTAAACAGAGTGGTTAATGGTAGTTCGATACCCAAAGCGGCTACCCGGTTCATCACTCGCATCGCCAATAACGAGTGACCGCCCAGAGCAAAGAAATTGTCATACCGGCTGATCTGTTCAACACCTAAGACTTCACGCCAAATCGCCGCCAGGGCTATTTCCGTTTCCCCTTGTGGCGCTTCATAAGTTTGACGAGCCACGGCGTCACTGTCCGGTGCCGGTAACGCCCGACGATCCAGCTTGCCATTCGGCAGTAACGGGAATGTATCCAGCCGCACAAAAGCCGTTGGCACCATATAATCAGGCAAAACAGCACTCAGGTGGGCACGCAGGCTGTTCACCAGCCCATCATCCTCTGGCGCCACGACATAGGCAACCAGCCGTTTCTCTTGTCCTTCACCCTGCGCCAATACCACCGATTCATTCACCGCCGGGTGTTCCGCCAACCGGGCTTCAATTTCCCCCGGTTCAATGCGGAAGCCGCGGATTTTAACCTGCTGGTCGTTACGGCCCAGGAATTCCAGATTGCCGTCCGGCAGATAACGGGCTAAATCCCCGGTGCGGTACATACGGGCATCTGGGTTACTACTGAATGGATCAACAAGGAAACGTTCGGCGGTCAATTCAGGGCGGTTCAGATAGCCACGCGCCACACCGGCGCCACCAATATATATTTCGCCAATACTGCCTAATGGCACAGGCTGGCCATATCTGTCCAGCAAGTATATGCCAGTATGGCTAACTGGTCGGCCTATAGAACACGCATCTTCCGCGGATAATATCGCCTGACAGGTCGCAATGACGGTATTTTCCGTCGGGCCATAAGTATTTAATAATCGTGGACGAGGCTCTGCCTGCGCAAACCACGCCTGAATGGCGCTCTTCTTCACCATCTCGCCACCAATAATGATTAATCTGAGGCAATCCGGTAGCAATAATGTCCTGTCTCTGGCTGCCAGTTCAGACCAGAACAGGGTTGGCAGAGACATCACGGTGATTTGATTCTGCCGGGCTAAGGTGATAAACGCCGACACAGAAGCCAGCCAACTATCATCACGAATCACCAGCGTGGCGCCATTGCATAATGACGAAAACAATTCTTCGACGGACGCATCGAAAGCAAAAGAGGAAAATTGCAGCATCCGGTCTTGTGCCGTGACGGCATAGGTCTGATTAAAACCGAAATAGCGTTGATAAATAGCCTGATGTTCCACCATTACACCTTTCGGCATGCCGGTAGAGCCAGAAGTATAGATAACATACGCCAGATGTTGTGGAGTCAGTGCAATCCCTTGTGGATTGCTGTCCGGTTGGTCAGGCTGAATATTCGGATCTAATACCGTTAACCCGACCAATGCCTCTTCGCTCAGAGCCGATCGTCCAATCTTATCCGCCAACACCACTGACGGGGCAACATCATTCAGGATATGCGTCAGACGTTCCCCCGGATAAGTTGGGTCCAACGGCACATACGCCCCTCCGGCTTTCAGTATCGCCAACAGTCCCACTAGCATCGCTGGTGAACGTGTTGCACAAATCACTACCCGCTGGTCCGGTACGACTCCCAGCGTAATCAGTTTGTGAGCAAGACGGTTAGCTCTGCTATTGAGTTCAGCATAGCTGAGGATTTGTTCTTGATACTCTAACGCCGTGGCCTCTGGGGTTTGCTCCACCTGTTGTTCAAACAACTGATGAATACATAACATCTCAGGATACGCGGTTTCAGTGGTATCCCACATTTCCAGCAACAGCTTTCGCTCCACCTCTGGCAAAATATTTAATGCCCGCACCGGCGTCTCAGGCCGCCGTTCAAGTGCTTCCGCCAGACTTTCCAGCGCCTGCTGCATATAACCGCATATGCGATCCGGATCAAACGGCTGGACAATTTGAGCCGTCAGCCCCAGAGCATCGCCAAAATCCTCCACTGACAGGGTAAACGGATAGTTAGTCCGCTCCTGCCCACTTAAGAATTCAATGCCCTTCATTGTTTCATCCGGCGCTACCAGAGAGAGGTTATGCCGGTAGTTTAATAATGCGTTGAAGAGCGGCGTACCACTAGCGACACTGCTGCAACGCTGCGCCAGCGCCAGAGACGCATGCTCATGAGCTAATAATCCAGCCAATCGGGTATGAGCGGCCTGCACACTGTCTCGTACCGAGGTCTCATCGATATCCAACCGCAGCGGCAAGGTATTAATAAACAGCCCCATGCCGCTGTCGGCCCCATCTCCCGCCGCCATGCGCCCAAACAGCACCGTGCCAAACACCACTTGTTCCTGCTCGCTGGCGCACGATAGTACCTGTGCCCAGGCCAGATGACACAAGGCCGCCAGACTGACGCCCAACTGTCTCGCCTGATGACGTAAACGGTTATTGAGTTCGACTGACAACATCCGGTGCGATTCCGTCACCTGTGATCCATCACGATATACCTCCGTCAAACCAAACGGCAAGGTCGGTTCATCTACCTCGACTAACATGTCAGTAAAGAAGCGGGTATGTTCTTCCTGACTGACGCCTAACCGGGCCTGTGCCACCAGATTGCGGAAAGGTGTCGGCACTGGCAGACTCTCCTCCTGCCCGTTCAGATAAGCTTGTACTTCACGGTTCATTACGTCCAACGTGGTATGGTCGCCAATCAGATGATGCAACAATTGCTGTACAATCCAGCGGCCATCAACCTCTTGCGCCACCACAAAGCGCAATAACGGCGCCTCGCCCAAATCGAGACGATGATGACGAGGGTCAAAACGCTGGGTTAACTGATCACAAGCTCGCCCATCCGCCGGATTCAAATCCAGTTCCATCACTGACAAAGCGGCTTGACGCCAGACCACCTGAACCGGTACAGACAACTCTCGCCAGATAAAGGCGGTACGCAGGATATCATGGCGATCAACCACCTGTTGTACCGCCGCCAGATAACGGTCTAGCAAAGCGCGATCAGCAAAGGCTATCTGACTGACCACCAGATACGGATCACCTTCGTTTGCCAATAAGTGGTGGAACAAAATACCATCCTGCAACGGCGACAAGGCATAAATATCCTGAATATTGGTCATCCCGCCCGGCACTTGCCCGACGATACAGTCAATGTCAGCTTGGGTCAGATCTACCAGCGGCAACATCTCCGGCGTAATTGTCGTCGTCGCTGACGTAATCACATTCGGCGGCACTGCCACAGCCCGATATTGCCCTAACGTTTGGGCCAGTTCAGATAACACCGGTGACTGGAATAGGTCACGCACTGCCAGTGTCAGCCCCAGGTGACGCAGACGTTCAATCATCCGCACAGCAAGCAGAGAATGGCCGCCCAGCGCGAAGAAGCTATCGTACCGGCTAATCTGTTCTATACCTAATAACTCACGCCAGATAGCCGCCAATGCGATTTCCGTTTTCCCTTGGGGCGCTGCATAAATCTGACGGGCAAAAGCCTCGCCGTCCGGCGCCGGTAGCGCCCGACGATCCAGCTTACCATTCGGCGTTAACGGGAAAGCATCCAGCCGCACAAAGGCTGACGGTACCATGTAGTCAGGCAACATTTTACTCAGGTGAGTACGCAAACTATTCACCAACCCGTCATCCACTGGCGCCGCCACATAAGCAACCAAACGTTTATCCGGCCCATCCCCCAGTGCCAGCACAGCCGCCTCACGCACCGCCGGGTGCTCTATCAGACGTGTTTCAATTTCCCCCGGCTCAATGCGGAAACCACGGATTTTAACCTGCTGGTCGTTGCGGCCCACAAACACTAAATCCCCCTTCGGCAGGTAACGGGCCAAATCTCCGGTACGGTACATCCGGGCATCCGGTCGATCACTAAACGGATCAATCAGGAAACGTTCCGCTGTCAGCTCTGGGCGATTCAAATAACCACGGGCCACACCGGCACCACCCACATACAACTCACCCTCCGCTCCTAACGGCACCGGCTGGCCATATTTATCCAACAGATAGAGGGTTAAATCCGGAATACGCGCACCAATAGGACTGGTTATCTGTTCCACATCATGCGGATTCAGTTCCCGATAAGTCACATGAACCGTTGTCTCCGTGATACCGTACATATTCACTAACTGCGGTGACGTCTCTTCACGCAGGCGATACCACGGCCGTAACATACCGGGTTCAAGAGCTTCTCCTCCAAAGATGATATAACGCAACTGGTCCGGTAATGGGTTATCAACATAACTGGCAATAAAGGCTTTGAAAGCGCTCGGCGTCTGATTCAATACCGTGATACCGTGCTGGCACACGAATTGATGCAGCTCTTGAGGGGAACAGGCAATCGCGTGCGGCACCAGAACCAGTTTAGCGCCGTAACGTAACGCCCCCCATAATTCCCACACCGAGAAGTCAAATGCAATGGAATGGAACAGGCACCAAACATCTTGCCGGTTAAAGTGATACCAGGATTCAGTCGCCTCAAACAAACGCAGAATATTACGATGTTCGACCATCACCCCCTTCGGCGTGCCGGTTGAGCCAGAGGTGTAAATCACATACGCCAAATGCCGGGAAGTCAATGTAGATAGCTGTGGATTACCATCCGGTTGATCAGGCAAGATATTGGGGTCGAGTACAGTCAGACCAGCCAGCGTTTTCTCGCCCAGTGCATCATGTCCGATATCATCCGCCAGCACCATAGCCGGAGCGGCATCGGTCAGAATATGCGCCAAACGCTCCCCGGTATAAACCGGGTCCAACGGCACATAGGCGCCACCGGCTTTCAGTATTGCCAATACTCCCACCACCATTGCCGGCGAACGTGACACGCAAATCGCCACTCGCTGATCCGGCTCTACGCCCAACGCAATAAGCTGATGGGCTAACCGGTTAGCACGGGCATTTAATTCCGCATAACTGAGCGCCTGATCTTCATACACTAACGCTATCGCATCAGGGGTTTGCTCCACCTGTTGTTCAAATAATTGATGAATACATGACACATCAGGATATGTGGTTTCCGTTGCGTTCCAGGTTGTTAACAACAATGTACGCTCCGCTTCCGGCACAATTTTTAACTGATGTACCGACATTTTCGGCGCCTGTTCTAGTGCTTCTACCAAGCTCTCCAGTGCCTGTTGCATGTAGCCGCATATCCGTTCTGGTTCAAACGGCTGGACAACTTGAGCGGTCAATCCCAATGCTTCGCCAAAATCCTCCACCGACAGTACTAACGGGTAGTTAGTTCGCTCATGTGCCTCAAGAAACTCAATACCGTCTATCTGTCCATCTGACGTTGCCGACAAGGCATTATGTCGATAGTTCAGCAAGCTACTAAAGAGGGGGATCTCGCCCTGCACGCCACTGCAACGCTGGGCCAGCGCCAGTGAAGCATGTTCATGTTCTAATAATCCGGCCAGTCGGGTATGAGCGGCCCGTACACTGTCCTGTACCGGCGTATTATCGATGTCCAACCGTAACGGCAAGGTATTGATAAACAGCCCCATGCCATTGTCGGTACCCTCTCCCGTCGCCATGCGTCCAAACAGCACGGTACCGAACACCACTTGCTCCTGATCGCTGGTATGCGACAACACCTGTGCCCAGGCCAGATGGCACAACGCCGCCAGACTGACGCCCAAACGCCGAGCCTGACCGCGCAGGCGATCATTCAGTTCAGGCGCCAACATCCGATGGGATTCCGCCACCTGTGAACCATCACGATGTACTTCCGTCAAACCAAACGGCAGCGTCGGTTCATCCACACCAGCCAACATCTCGCTAAAGAAGCGAATATGTTCCGTTTGACTGACACCCAACCGAGCCTGTGCCACCAGATTGCGGAAAGGCGTCGGCACAGGCAAGCTCTCCTCCTGTCCGTCCAGATAAACTTGAACTTCACGGTTCATCACGTCCAGCGTGGTATGGTCGCCAATCAGGTGATGCAGTAATTGCTGTACCATCCAGCGCCCATCATCCCCTTCCTGTGCCACCACAAACCGCAACAATGGCGCTTGATTCAAGTCAAGACGATAATGACGGGGATTAAAACGTTGAGTCAGTTGATCACAAATCAGGCCATCCGCCGGGTTCAGCGTCAATTCAGTGACCGATAAAGGCGTCTGACGCCAAACCACTTGAACCGGCACAGATAATCCTTGCCAGAGAAAAGCAGTACGCAGGATATCGTGACGTTCAATCACCTGTTGCACTGCCGCTAAATAACGGTCTAGCAAAGAGCGATCAGCAAAAGCCATCTGACTGATCACCAGATAGGGATCACCTTCGCTTGCCAATAAGTGGTGGAACAAAATACCGTCCTGCAACGGCGACAGGGCATAAATATCCTGAATATTGGCCATCCCACCCGGCACTTGCCCAACGATACCGTCAATGTCAGCCTGAGTCAGATCTACCAGCGGCAACATTCCCGGCGTAATTGTCGTCGTCGCTGACGTAATGACATTTGGCGGTACCACCACAGCCCGATGCTGCCCCAACGTTTGCGCCAATTCAGACAACACTGGAGACTGGAACAAGTCACGTACTGCCAGTGTCAGCCCCAGGTGACGCAGACGTTCAATCATTCGTACTGCCAGCAGAGAATGACCCCCCAGCGCGAAGAAGCTATCGTGCCGACTGATCTGTTCAATACCTAACAACTCACGCCAGATAGCCGCCAATGTGGTTTCTGTCTCCCCTTGCGGCGCTGCATAAATCTGACGAGCAAAAGCCTCGCCGTCCGGGGCCGGCAAGGCCCGACGATTCAATTTACCGTTCGGCGTTAGCGGAAACGCATCCAGCCGTACAAAGGCCGACGGCACCATATAATCCGGTAAAATAGCGCTTAGGTAGGTACGCAGGCTATTCGCCAGCCCCTCATCCGCGGGCGCCACGACATAAGCAACCAGACGCTTATCTCGCTCTTGACCCAATGCCAACACCACCGATTCACTCACCGCTGGGTGTTCTACCAATCGAGCCTCAATTTCACCCGGTTCAATGCGGAAACCGCGGATTTTAACCTGCTGGTCGTTGCGGCCCACAAACACCAAATCCCCTTCCGGCAGGTAACGGGCTAAATCTCCAGTACGATACATACGAGCGCCCGGTTGCTCACTAAACGGATCAATCAGGAAACGTTCCGCCGTCAGCTCCGGGCGATTCAGATAACCCCGTGCGACACCACCCCCTCCAACATACAATTCACCTGTTACCCCTAACGGCACCGGCTGACCGTATTTATCCAATAGATAGAGGGTTAGATCCGGAATGCGCGTACCAATAGGACTGGTTATCTGTTCCACATCATGCGGATTCAGTTCCCGATAAGTCACATGAACCGTCGTCTCCGTGATACCGTACATATTCACCAGCCTTGGTGAGGTCTCTTCACGCAGGCGATACCACGGTCGCAACATACCCGGGTCGAGGGCTTCTCCCCCAAAGATGATATAACGCAACTGGTCCGGTAATGGATTGTCAACATAACTGGCAATAAAGGCTTTGAAAGCGCTCGGTGTCTGATTCAACACCGTAATACCGTGCTGACACACGAATTGATGCAGCTCTTGAGGGGAGCGAGCGATCGCATGCGGCACCAGAACCAGTTTAGCGCCATAGCGTAACGCCCCCCATAATTCCCATACCGAGAAGTCAAACGCAATGGAATGGAACAGGCACCAAACATCTTGCCGGTTAAAACGATACCAAGATTCCGTCGCCTCAAACAAACGCTGGATATTACGATGCTCGACCATCACCCCCTTCGGCGTCCCCGTCGAGCCCGAGGTGTAAATGACATAAGCCAGATGCTGTGCGGTTAATGCCGGTACCTGTGGGTTACTATCCGGCTGATCAGGCAAAATATTAGGATCGAGCACCGTTAGCGCAGCCAGCGTTTTTTCATCCAGCGCACTACGCCCGGTATCATCCGCCAGCACCATAGCCGGCGCGGCATCAGTCAAAATATGCGCCAAACGCTCCCCGGTATAAACCGGGTCCAACGGCACATAGGCGCCACCGGCTTTCAGTATTGCCAATACCCCCACCACCATTGCCGGCGAACGCGACACGCAAATCGCCACTGGCTGATCGGGCACAACGCCCAGTGCGATAAGCTGATGAGCCAACCGGTTAGCACGGCTATTTAATTCGGCATAACTAAGGGTTTGATCTTCATACACTAACGCTAGCGCGTCAGGGGTTTGCTCTACCTGTTGTTCAAACAATTGATGAATACACAATGTCTCAGGATAGGCGATTTCCGTCGCGTTCCAGGTTTCCAGCAACAACTTGCGCTCCGCCGGAGACAGGATATCAATTTCTCCGATGAGCTGTTGAGGGTTAGCCGCCATCGCTTGCAGCACCACGTGCAGATATTCCACCTGCCGCTCCATCGTCGATGGATCAAACAGGGCGGTGGCATAATTCAACGCCCCAACAATTCTGCCCTCCTCTTCTGACAAACCCAGTTCAAGATCAAACTTGACAACATCAACGGCCTGATCGACCGGTGAGACTGTCAGCTTCGGCAGTTCCCAGTCCGTGCTCTCATTGTTCTGCCAGGCAAATATCACCTGGAATAATGGGGTATGCGCCAACCGGCGCGGCGGCTGCACAATTTCCACCACCTGTTCAAACGGTAAATCCTGATGCTCCTGTGCCGTCAATGCGGTTTGCCAAACTCGCGTCAGCAACTCAGTCACGGTCAGCTCACCCGATAAATCCATGCGCAATGCCAGCGTATTGACAAAGAAGCCAATCAACGGCTCCACTTCCTGACGACTACGGCCCGCGCTCGGGGTGCCAATCACCACATCTTCCTGACCTGACATACGCGATAGAACCACCGCCCAGGCTGACAACAGCGTCATAAATAAGGTGACGCCGTGCTGTTCACTCAGACGCTTAAGGGCGGTCGTTAATTCAACATCTAAGTTAACCGACACGGCATCTCCGGCAAACGCCTGCTCCGGCGGACGGGGCCGGTCAGTAGGCAAATCCAACAGAACCGGCGCGTCAGCCAACATTGCCCGCCAATAGTCAGACTGAACTTGAATACGTTCAGCGGACAGCCACTGACGCTGCCAGGCGGCGTAATCCGGGTATTGAATCGACAACGGCGGCAACGGATCGGATTGCCCGTCCATAAATGCCGTATAGAGTGTGTTCAGTTCCTGTATCAGCACATTGGCGGACCAGCCATCGGAAATTATGTGATGCAAAGTCAGCAAAAATTGATATTCGTCATCGGTGAGCCGGATGAGCGCAGCACGGATAAGCGGGCCGCTTTCAAGATCAAATGACGCGTGAGCCTCTTCCACGCTTAGACGCTCAAGAACAACATCCGCATCCGGGAGTCCGCGCAGATCATATTGCGATAACAGTAAGCCACTATTCGACGCCAACAACCGTACTTGCGGCTGACCATCAATAGAGACAAAGACAGAGCGTAACGCTTCATGACGGGCAAATAAGGTATCCAGGGCTTTCTGCCAAGCCATGATATCCAATTGACCAGACAAGCGCAGGGCCATCGGGATATGATAAGTTTCACTGACGCCCTCAAGCTGCGCCAGGAACCACAAGCGCTGTTGAGCAAATGATAATGGTAATTCTCCTTCACGGGATATCGGCATGATGGCCGGCAGGATAGTATCCGGTTGCTCCTTCCGGGCCTGCATGACTTCAGCAAATGCCTTTAACGAAGGGGATTTAAACAGGGTGGTTAATGGCAGTTCGATACCTAAAGCGGCTACCCGGTTCATCACCCGCACAGCCAGCAACGAATGACCGCCCAGAGCAAAGAAATTGTCATACCGGCTGATCTGCTCAATCCCCAGAACTTCACGCCAAATCGCCGCCAGCGCCATTTCCGTTTCTCCCTGAGGCGCTTCGTAAACCTGACGGGCAACAGCTTCATTGTCCGGTGTTGGCAACGCTTGACGATCCAGCTTACCGTTAGGTGTTAACGGAAACGCATCTAGTCGCACAAAGGCCGCCGGCACCATGTAATCAGGCAACTGAATACTCAGATGTTCGCGTAAACGGTTAATCAACCCCTCGTGAGCTTCCGCCGCCACATAGGCCACCAGCCGTTTTTCCTGCCCTTCCCCTTGCGCCAATACCACGGCTTCACTCACCGCCGGGTGTTCCACTAACCGGGCCTCAATTTCCCCCGGTTCAATGCGGAAGCCACGGATTTTAACCTGCTGGTCGTTACGGCCCAGAAATTCCAGATTACCGTCCGGCAAATAACGGGCTAAATCTCCGGTGCGGTACATACGGGCATCCGGCACATCACTAAACGGATCGATAAGGAAACGTTCCGCCGTTAAGTCAGGACGATTGAAGTAGCCACGCGCCACTCCCGCGCCCCCGATATAAATTTCCCCCACCACGCCCAACGGCGCCGGTTGACCATACTCGTCCAGTAAGTAAAGACAGGTGTTGGCTATCGGACGTCCGATGCTTTCAATAATCCGGTCCCCCCGCTGTATCGGCAACCAGGCAGAATAGGTTGTCGTTTCAGAAGGCCCATAAAGATTACATAATCGCTGTATTTGTGTTTTCTCGAAAATCTGTTCAATTAAAGCGCCTTTAAGCGGTTCCCCCGCCAGATTAACGGTATGAACCGACGCCATCAGCGCCTGAGCCTGCAATAACGGTTTCATCGCAGACGGGACTGAATTGATCAAAGTCACCGGCAGGGCATGCTGCATCAATGACAGCGCATCCTCCACCAGATAAATCGCCGCACCACGGAACAATGGCATAAAACATTCAAAAATGGACAAGTCGAAATTCATCGACGTCGAGAAAAGCACCTTGCGACTCTCTTCCGTTTCAAAAGCCTGCTGCGCCCAGTATAGGAAGTTAACCGTATTCCGATGCTCAATCATCACCCCTTTAGGCATCCCCGTGGAGCCGGAGGTGTAAATCACATAAGCCAGATGCCGTGAAGTCAGCCCAGATATCTGCGGGTTGCCATCCGCTTGGTTAGACAAAATATTAGGGTCCAGTACCGTTAATCCAGCCAGCGCTTCCTCGCTTAGCGCCACCCTGCCAGCCTTATCCGCCAGCACCACAGCCGGGGCCGCATCACTCAGAATATGTGCCAGACGCCCGCCAGGATAAGTCGGATCTAGCGGCACATAAGCCCCGCCCGCTTTCATCACCGCCAGCAATCCCACTACCATTGCCGGTGAACGCGACACGCAAATCGCCACCCGCTGATCCGGCTCTACCCCTAGTGTAATAAGCTGATGAGCCAACCGGTTAGCACGGGCATTTAATTCAGCATAACTGAGGGTCTGCCCTTCACACACCAAGGCCATCGCCTCCGGAGTTTTCTCCACCTGTTGTTCAAACAATTGATGAACACATAACGTCTCAGGATAGGCGGTTGCCGTGGCATTCCAAGTTTCCAACAACAACCTGCGCTCCGCCGGAGATAGAATATCAATTTCTCCGACCGGCTGTTGAGGGTTAGCCGCCATCGCTTGCAGCACCGCATGCAGATATCCGACTTGCCGTTCCATTGTCGCTGGATCAAACAGAGCGGCGGCATAACTCAACGCTCCAACAATCCTGCCTTCCTCTTCTAACAGGTTAAGCTCAAGATCAAACTTGACAGCATCAACGGCTTGATCGACCGGCGACACCGCCAGCCCCGGTAATCCCCATTCCGTGCTTTCATTGTTCTGCCAGGCAAACATCACCTGGAATAACGGGGTATGCGCCAGTCGGCGCGGTGGTTGCACGATTTCCACCACCTGTTCAAACGGTAAATCCTGATGCTCCTGTGCCGCCAATGCGGTTTGCCGAACTCGCGCCAGTAATTCCGTCACGGTCAGCTCACCGGATAAATCCATGCGCAACGCCAGCGTATTGACAAAGAAGCCAATCAACGGCTCCACTTCCCGACGACTACGGCCCGCGCTCGGGGTGCCAATCACCACATCTTCCTGACCTGACAGGCGCGACAGGACTATCCCCCAGGCTGACAGCAACGTCATAAATAAGGTGACGCCCTGCTGCTCACTCAGGAGCTTAAGGGCGGTCGTTAATTCAACATTCAGGTTAACCGGCACGGCTTGTCCGGCAAACAACTGCTCCGGTGGGCGAGGCCGATCTGTCGGCAAATCCAACAGAACCGGCGCATCAGCCAACATGGCGCGCCAATAGTCAGACTGAACCTGAATACGTTCAGCCGACAACCACTGACGCTGCCAGGCGGCGTAATCCGGGTATTGAATCGCCAACGGCGGCAACGGATCGGATTGTCCGGCCATAAACGCTGTATAGAGCGTGTTCAGTTCCTGTACCAGCACACTGGCAGACCAGCCATCAGAAATTATGTGATGCTGGGTCAGCAAAAACTGATATTCATCATCAGCGATTCGGATAAGACAGGCGCGGATAAGCGGACCACTGTCAAGGTCAAATGACGCATGGGCTTCCTCCACGCTCAAGCGTTCAAGAACCCCATCCGCATCCGGAACCCCTCGCAGATCATATTGAGATAACAGTAAGCCGCTATCCGGCTCCAACAACCGCACTTGTGGCTGACCATCTACAGAGACAAAAACAGAGCGCAACGCTTCATGGCGGGCAAATAAGGTATCCAGCGCCTTTTGCCAGGCCACGATATCCAACTCACCACACAAACGCAGGGCCATCGGAATATGATAAGTTTCACTAACGCCCTCAAGTTGTGCCAAGAACCACAAGCGCTGTTGAGCAAATGACAACGGTAATTCCCCTTCGCGGGATATCGGCACAATAGCTGGCAGGATAGTATCCGGTTGCTCCTTCCGAGTCTGCATAGCCTCAGCAAATGCCCTTAACGAAGGAGACTTAAACAGGGTGGTTAGCGGCAATTCAATACCCAAAGCCGCTACCCGGTTCATTACCCGTACCGCCAGCAATGAATGACCGCCTAAGGCAAAGAAATTGTCATATCGGCTAATCTGTTCAACGCTCAGAACTTCACGCCAAATCGACGCCAGCGCCATTTCCATTTCTCCCTGTGGCGCTTCGTAAACCTGGCGGACAAAAGCGTCATTGTCCGGCGCCGGTAGCGCTTGACGATCCAATTTACCGTTCGGCGTTAACGGAAACGCATCCAGCCGCACAAAGGCCGACGGCACCATGTAGTCAGGCAACTGAACGCTCAGATGTTCGCGTAAACGGTTAATCAACCCCTCGCTCGCTTCTGCCGCCACATAGGCCACCAGCCGTTTTTCCTGCCCTTCCCCTTGCGCTAATACCACAGATTCACTCACCGCCGGGTGTTCCACCAACCGGGATTCAATTTCCCCCGGTTCAATACGGAAGCCGCGAATTTTAACCTGCTGATCGTTACGGCCCAGAAATTCCAGATTGCCGTCCGGCAAATAACGGGCCAAATCCCCGGTGCGGTACATCCGGGCATCCGGCACATCACTAAACGGATCAATCAGGAACCGTTCTGCCGTCAAATCAGGGCGATTGAGGTAGCCACGCGCCACTCCCACGCCTCCGATATAAATTTCCCCCACCACGCCCAACGGCGCTGGTCGACCATATTCGTCCAGTAAGTAAAGGCAGGTGTTGGCTATCGGACGGCCGATACTTTCAATGATCCTGTCGCCCCGCTGTATCGACAGCCAGGCAGAATAAGTTGTCGTTTCAGAAGGTCCATAGAGATTACACAACCGCTGTATTTGCGTCTCTTCGAAAATCTGTTCAATTAAGGCGCCTTTAAGCGGTTCCCCCGCCAGATTGACAGTATGGACCGACGCCATCAGCGCCCGAGCCTGCAATAACGGTTTCATCGCAGACGGGACTGAGTTGATCAAAGTCACCGGCAGGGCATGCTGCATCAATGACAACGCATCATCCACCAGATAAATCGCCGCACCGCGAGATAACGGCATAAAACATTCGAAAATGGACAGGTCGAAATTCATCGACGTTGAGAACAGCACTTCGCGGATCTCTTCCGTCTCAAAGGCCCGCTGCGCCCAGTGTAGGAAGTTAACCGTATTGCGGTGCTCAATCATCACCCCTTTTGGCACCCCCGTGGAGCCGGAGGTATAAATCACATAGGCCAGATGACGAGAAGTCAGCTCCGGTACCTGTGGATTATAATCCGGTTGATCAGGCAAGGTATTTGGGTTCAGTACGGTCAGCGCTTCTTCACCCAGTGCAACCCTGCCAGCTTCATCTGCCAACACCACCGCCGGAGCCGCATCGGTCAGAATATGAGCCAGACGCGCGCCAGGATAAGCCGGATCTAACGGCACATAGGCTCCTCCCGCCTTCATTACCGCCAGCAATCCCACCACCATAGCCGGTGAACGCGCCACACAAATCGCTACCCGTTGGTCAGGTGCGACGCCCAGTGCGATAAGTTGATGGGCCAGACGGTTGGCGCGGGCATTTAATTCAGCATAACTGAGGGTTTGTTCTTGATACACTAACGCTATCGCGTCAGGGGTTTGCTCCACCTGTTGTTCAAATAACTGATGAATACACAACTGGTCAGGATAAGCGACTTCCGTGGCGTTCCAAGTTGTTAACAACAAGGTACGCTCCGCTTCCGGCAGAATTTCCAACTGTCGTACCGGCATTTGCGGTGCCTGTTCCAGCGCTGTCACCAAGCTCTCCAGTGCTTGCTGCATATAACCGCACAGGCTTTCCGACTCAAACGGCTGCACGACCTGAGCCGTCAGCCCCAGAGCATCGCCAAAATCCTCCACCGATAGCATTAACGGATAGTTGGTTCGCTCCTGTGCGCCAAGAAACTCAATACCGCTCATCAAATCATCTGACGTTACCGGCAAAGTATTGTGCCGATAGTTCAACAAGCTATTAAACAGGGGTATCTCACCCCGTACGCCGCTGCAACGCTGGGCCAGCGCCAGTGACGCGTGTTCGTGCGCCAGTAATCCGGCCAATCGGGTATGGGCGGTCTGTACGCTGTCCCGTACTGGGGTATCATCCATATCCAACCGCAACGGCAAGGTATTAATAAACAGCCCCATGCCATTGTCAGCCCCATCTCCCCGCCGCCATACGCCCAAACAGCACCGTACCGAACACCACGTGATCTTGTCCGCTGGTACGCGCCAACACCTGCGCCCAGGCCAGATGACACAAAGTCGCCAGGCTAACACTCAAGCGTCGAGCCTGACTGCGCAAACGATTATTTAACTCAGGCGCCAGCATCCGGTGAGATTCAGCCACCTGCGAGCCATCACGATGCACTTCCGTCAACCCGAACGGTAATGTGGGTTCATCTACCCCCGATAACATCTCGTTAAAGAAACGGGTATGTTCCTCCTGACTCATCCCCAACCGGGCCTGCGCCACCAGATTACGGAAAGGCGCCGGCGCAGGCAGGCTCTCCTCCTGACCTGCCAGATACGCCCGCACTTCACGGTGCATCACTTCCATCGTTTCATGGTCGCCAATCAGGTGATGCAACAGTTGCAACAGAACCCAACGGCCATCAGTTTCTTGTGCCGCCACAAAACGTAATAACGGCGCTTCCCTCAAATCAATACGATGCTGACGCGGATCAAAACGCCGGGTTAGCTGGTCACTAACCGGACCATCAACTGGATTCAGTGTTAGTTCCGTCACCGATAAGGCGGCCTGACGCCAGACTACCTGCGCCGGCACTGACAATCCTTGCCAGAGAAAAGCGGTACGCAAAATATCGTGGCGATCAACCACCCGCTGAACCGCGGCCAGATAACGATCCAACAGCGCCCGGTCAGCAAAGGCCATCTGACTGAACAATAGATAGGGATCGCCTTCATTCTCCAGCAAATGGTGGAACAAAATGCCATCCTGCAACGGCGACAGGGCATAGATATCCTGAATATTGGTTATCCCTCCCGGCACCTGCCCGACGATGCAGTCAATATCAGCTTGAGTCAAATCAATCAGCGGCAACATTGCCGGCGTCAACTCTGTGGTTGCTGGCGTAATGACGTTAGGCGGCACTTTCACAGCCTGATGCTGTCCTAATGTTTGCGCCAGATCTGACAGCACCGGCGACTGGAACAGATCACGCGCCGTCAGTGTCAATCCCAAGTGACGCAAGCGTCCAATCATACGTACAGCGAGCAACGAATGACCACCCAAGGCAAAAAAGCTGTCATACCGACTTATCTGCTCAATGCCCAATAATTCACGCCAAATCGCCGCCAGCGCTATTTCTGTTTCTCCCCGAGGCTCAGCGTAAACCTGACGGGCAACAATTTCATTGTCCGGTACCGGTAACGCCCGATGATCCAACTTACCGTTCGGCGTCAACGGAAAAGCATCCAGCCGCACAAAGGCCGCTGGCACCATATAGTCAGGTAAAATGGCGCTCAGATGAGTATGCAAGCTGTCCGCCAGCCCGTCATCCGCTGATTCCACCACATAGGCCACCAGCCGTTTATTCTGACCTTCCCCCTGTACCAACACCGCCACTTCACGCACCGTTGGATGCTCGGCTAACCGGGCCTCAATTTCTTTTGGCTCAATACGAAAACCGCGGATTTTAACCTGCTGATCATTACGGCCCAAGAACTCCAGATTGCCGTCCGGCAGATAACGCGCCAAATCTCCGCTGCGGTACATACGGGCATCCGGGTTATCACTGAACGGATCGACAAGGAAACACTCGGCGGTCAATTCAGGCCGATTAAGGTAACCATAGGCCACCCCATCTCCACCCACATAAATCTCTCCGACTACCCCCAACGGCACCGGCTGACCATAGGCATCCAACAGATAAACCCGCGTGTTGGCTACCGGTCGGCCAATTGGGATGTTGGTCGCTCCCGGTGCGACTGCATTGATTCGATACGTTGCCGTAAAAGTGGTGCCCTCACTCGGCCCATAACCATTTAATAGCTGTTGTGGCGGATTCGTGCGCAGTACCTGACCGATGACATGCGGATCAAGGGCATCTCCGCCGACAATCAGGAGCCTTATCTGCGGTAAAACCGGAGATAGTTCTTCTGCCAGCTGGTTAAACAATCCGACGCTCAACCACAGAACAGTAATTCGTTGAGCCTGTAGAACCTGTACAAACTCTAGCGGCGTCAGCAAAGTGGCGTGATCAACAACCACTAACGCGCCGCCATTCAGCAACGGCGCCCAAACTTCAAACGTGCTGGCATCGAAAGCCGGGTTAGCGGCAAAGGCCACCCGGTCATCCGGTTCGATTTCAGCGTAGCCATTGTTGATCACCAGCCGGACCACCGCACGATGCGGCACCAAGACGCCTTTAGGTATCCCGGTCGAACCGGAGGTGTACATGATATACGCTAACTCAGTGCTGGAACGCGGTAAGTCAAGGTTAAGGCGATCTTGCTCGTTGTCTATCTTTGTCTCATCTGAGAGACGAAACAGCGGCACAGCCAGATCCGCCGGAATGTCCGCCTGTGTATCGGTAAGCAGCAATCTGGCGGAGCAATCATTTATCAGCCAATTTTTCCGCTCATCCGGCACATTAGGATCTATCGGCACGTAAACAGCACCGGCTTTGAGAATCGCCAATTGCGCCACTACCAGCTCCATCGAGCGCTCTAGCAGAAACGCGACATGATCACCGGGACATATCCCTTGTTCTATGAGTTGACGAGCCAACCGGTTAGCGCGGGCATTTAATTCGGCATAACTGAGGGTCTGATCTTCATACACTAATGCTATCGCGTCAGGGGTTTTCTCCGCCTGTTGTTCAAACAACTGATGGATACATAACGCATCAGGATAGGCGGTTTCCGTGGCGTTCCAATTTTTTAACAGCAACGTCTGTTCCGCTTCCGGCAGAATTTCCAATGCCCGAACAGCCATATCCGGGGTTTGCTCAAGAGCCTCCACCAGACTCTCCAGCGTCTGTTGCATATAACCACATACCCGTTCTGACTCAAACGGTTGCACTACCTGAGCTGTCAGTCCCAGTGCATCGCCAAAATCCTCCACTGACAGCACTAACGGGTAGTTGGTTCGTTCCTGTATGCCAAGGAATTCAATACCGCCAATCAGTTCATCTGATGCTGCCGATAAGGCATTATGCCGATAGTTCAACAGGGCGCTAAAGAGCGGCGTACCGCTGGCAACCCCACTGCAACGCTGAGCCAGCGCCAGTGACGCATGCTCATGCGCCAGTAATCCGGCGAGTTGAGTATGAGCAATCTGTACACTCTCCCGTACCGGGGTTTCATCGATATCCAACCGTAATGGCAAGGTATTAATAAACAGCCCCATACCATTGTCGGCGCCATCCGCTGCCTGCATACGCCCAAACAGTACGGTGCCAAACACGACTTGCTCCTGACCACTGGTTCGCGATAACACCCGCGCCCAAGCCAAATGGCACAACGCCGCCAGACTGACCCCCAAACGCCGGGCCTGACCGCGCAAACGGGTATTCAACTCAGGCGCCAACATCCGGTGAGATTCCGTCACCTGTGAACCATCACGATGCACCTCTGTCAAGCCGAATGGCAGCGTCGGTTCATCCACTTCCGCCAGCATCTCGGTAAAGAAGCGGGTATGTTCCTCCTGATTCACCCCCAGCCGGGCCTGAGCCACCAGATTGCGGAAAGGCACCGGTACAGGCAGGCTCTCCTCCTGACCTGTTAGATATGCCTGAACTTCGCGGTGCATCACTTCCATTGTTTCATGGTCGCCAATCAGGTGATGCAGCAATTGCAGCAGAATCCAACGGCCATCGGTTTCTTGCGCCACGGCAAAACGCAATAACGGCGCTTCACTCAGGTCGAGACGATGCTGACGAGGATCAAAGTGCCGGATTAACTGCTCTCTGACCGGACCATCAACCGGGTTTAATGTCAGTTCAGTCACCGATAAAGTGGCCTGACGCCAGACCACTTGCGCTGGGACTGACAATCCTTGCCAGATAAAAGCGGTACGTAAGATATCGTGGCGATCAACCACCCGTTGCACCACCGCCAGATAACGATCCAACAACGCCCGATCAGCAAAAGCCATTTGCCCCGTCAACAGATAGGGATCACCTTCGTTTGCCAGTAAGTGGTGGAACAAAATACCATCCTGCAACGGCGACAGGGCGTAGATATCCTGAATATTAGCGATCCCGCCCGGCACCTGCCCGACGATGCGGTCAATGTCAGCCTGAGTCAAATCAATCAGCGGCAACATCGCTGGCGTCAGGGCCGTAGTTGCTGGCGTAATAACGTTAGGCGGTACTATCACCGCCTGATACTGTCCCAATGTTTGCGCCAGGTCTGATAACACCGGCGACTGGAACAGATCACGCGCCGTCAGTGTCAATCCCAAGTGACGCAGCCGTTCAACCACCCGTATCGCGAGTAGCGAATGACCACCCAGAGCAAAAAAGCTGTCATACCGGCTTATCTGCTCAATCCCCAGTAATTCACGCCAAATCGCCGCCAGCGCTATTTCGGTTTCTCCTTGAGGCGCTTCGTAAGTCTGACGGGCAAAAGCCTCATCGTCCGGCGCCGGTAACGCACGACGATCCAATTTACCGTTCGCCGTTAGCGGAAACGCATCCAGCCGCACAAAGGCTGACGGCACCATATAGTCAGGCAAAATAGCTTGCAGATAAGCATGCAGACTGTTCACCAGCCCGTCATGGGCTTCCGCCGCCACATAGGCCACCAGTCGTTTATCCTGCCCTTCCCCCCGCGTCAACACCGCCGCCTCACGCACCGTTGGATGCTCGGCTAACCGGGCTTCAATTTCCCCGAGTTCAACGCGGAAGCCGCGGATTTTAACCTGCTGATCGTTTCGGCCCAGGAATTCCAGATTGCCGTCCGGTAGATAACGGGCCAAATCTCCAGTGCGGTACAGGCGAGCATCCGGGTTATCGCTGAACGGATCGGTAAGGAAACGCTCAGCAGTCAATTCAGGCCGGTTAAGATAACCACAAGCCACCCCATCTCCACCCACATAAATCTCTCCGACCACCCCTAACGGCACCAGCTGACCATAAGCATCCAACAGATAAACCCGCGTGTTGGCTACCGGTCGACCGATCGGGATATTAGTCGCTCCCGGTGCGACTGCATTGATTCGATACGTTGCCGTAAAAGTGGTGCCTTCACTTGGCCCGTAACCATTTAATAGCTGTTGCGGCGGACTGGTGTTCAGTACCTGGCCGATAACATGGGGATCAAGGGCATCTCCGCCGACAATCAGAAACTTTATCCGCGGCAAAACCGGTGACAATTCCACTGCCAGACGGTTAAACAACCCGACACTTAACCACAGAACCGTTATTTGCTGAATTTGTAAAGCTTCTACAAACGCCTGCGGCGTCAGTAAAGTGACGTGATCAACCACCACTAACGCGCCGCCATTCAGCAACGGCGCCCAAACTTCAAACGTGCTGGCGTCAAAAGCCGGATTAGCGGCAAAAGCCACCCGATCATCCGGCCCGATTTCAGCATAGCCATTATTGATAACCAACCGGACTACCGCGCGATGCGGCACCAAAACCCCTTTGGGTGTCCCGGTAGAACCGGAGGTGTACATGATATACGCTAGTTCGGTGCTGGAACGCGGTAAGTCAAGGTTAAGATGATCTTCCTCGCGGCCCGTATCTGTCTCATCCGAGAGACGAAGCAGCGGCACAGTCAGATCCGCCGGAATATCCGCCTGTGTATCAGTGAGCAGTAATCTGGCGGAGCAATCACTTATCAGCCAGTTTTTCCGCTCATCCGGCACACTGGGATCAATAGGCACATAAACGGCTCCGGCTTTGAGAATTGCTAATTGCGTCACTACCAGTTCCATCGAGCGCTCTAGCAGAAACGCGACATGATCACCGGGACACACTCCTTGTTCGATAAGTTGACGAGCTAACCGATTGGCGCGGGCATTCAGTTCCATATAACTGAAAGTATTATCTCCCGCTATCAGTGCTATTGCCTCCGGGTTTTTCTCCACCTGTTGTTCAAACAACTGATGAATGCATAACGCCTCTGGATACGCGGTTGCAGTAGCGTTCCAGGTTTCCAGCAACAACTTACGTTCAGCCTCAGGCAACAAATTAAGCTGCCCCACGGGGATTTCATCACTCATCCTTTTTGATGACGCCAACACCTGCAAATGTTCACTCATCCGCAGAATAACTTCCGGGCTCAGTCGATTTTCATCATAGATCCAGCGGAAACCACCCTGCGCATTGATCTGCAACGTCAGCAATTCGCCGGATACTGTCTGATCACACGATTTGTCATCCTGTATCACCGAAACGGCGATCTGCCACGGTCGGCTTGTTCTTAATTCCGGGATAGAGCGCAGTGAAGGAGAACGGGAAAGAAGATCACGACTAAATGTGCGGTGCCGCGCCAATCGAACAAACTCGTTATCCATCCAGTCAGCTACCACAGACCACGGCTTATCAAACGCCACCTCAACAACCATCGGCGCCACCGATGACAAGCCTGTCAATATATCTGGTTTATCTTTTGCCTCGTCCACACACCAGCCGATTTGGAACTCAGTCTGCTGAGTCAAACGCGCAAGATAGATAACGAATACCTGCAACAGTGTCTGTAATGGGTCTTCTCCACCATTTTTTGGCAATGAAGGCTGCCAGGGGCTGATTCCCCATCGGGGTTCTGCCTGTTTTCCAATCATTTCAAAAGGCAACTGGAGTGGTTGCAACGAGGCAAGACGCTCATACCAAAATGGTTCACTGGGTGCGAGTGTTTGAAGGGTATCTTTTACATTCCGCGCTTGTTGTGAGGAGAGTAAAGGAAGCTGTTTACCCGGTCTAAGTTCCGATATATCGGCAAGCTCTCTGGCAGACAACGGATGACCTTCAAGGGTAGCGAATCCCCCAATCCGCACATCCTCACTGCCGGTCGTCACCTGCCAAGCATCCTCCTCCACACTAATCAACGTACCGGGTAGACCATCAGAGCACGTGTTCAACCGCTGAAGCCAGGAAATTTGTACCGGACCCTGCCTCAGTAACAGTTTCGGGCAACCCAATGGATTTAAATAATTCTCCCCAAAATCTAATGCCCGCACTAAAGCTGACAAGACTTCTCCCGACTGCTCCCAACACAAATATCCCCCCCAATCGGGGCGACGTGACCGAGCATAAAAACTCCGTTGCGAGAGATCCTGAGGATAAGTCACCAGTGCGTCGCAACCCAAATTTTTCAGTAGTTCGACAAATCCGTTCTGAGCCGCCTGATAACATTTCAGATTCAACGAGAAAGCATTATCCTGTTCCTCAATCGATACCGGCCATTGCACGGCAATATCGCCGGTATCCACACCGCCTTCAATACAGTGCCAAGAAATAGCGTAATGTGTCTCCCGAGCTAACAACGCCCAAGAGGTTGCATGACTACCCGCATAGCGAGGCAAAGGACTATTATGATAATTAAAAGCCCCGCCACGAATTTGTTCAATTAATGATACTGGCAGGATGATTGGGTTAACGATTGAAAAAAGCCAATCGACAGGCTGTGACGTGATTTGTTCTTGTAATGCATCAACCGAGTTCACACAAACAATCCCTTGTTGGGCAGCCCATGTTTGTAGAACAGTATCAGTAGATAGGACTGCTTGTATGGTATGCCCAGCCGCCAGAATTTGTTCAGCGCAGAACACCGCAAGGGTCGTTCCCCCCACCACAACGCATATTCGTGATGGAATCGATGTATCATACGTATTATGAGTTATATTTTCACATGATATCTGAGAGAGAGCTTGGTCTTTAAGAACATTTCCCGCTGTAGCAATGTTACCTTTCATCTATTACCTCAACGAATCTGTTAGAAATTTGAAAACTGTCATACCCGACAGCCATCACCAATATTTCTTTCTTACTTCTTGCCCCCAAGAAATAAAATCGGACGTATCCGACATCAATTCAAAATATTCAAAAACCGTGTTGTCGCTCGATTAATAACGGCCAATTAGTTATTTTTCATGCTAATACATCCAATAACCGAACAAATAATCGACCTTAATTACACAAATAAAACACTCTATTCTTGTCACTATAATGACATTATTATATTCAATACCATAAAGAAACATTACAAATTACAATTAACATCACCACATATTATTTCATAATAATAAGATAATGTGACATGCATAATAATAAACTCAATAAAATATTGATTATAACGAGATATATTCCAATTAGATCGTTTTGTGATGTTATTTTTCTGACGCCCAGAGATATTTATCAACACGCGGTGCAAGATGGGATTAAATTTAATATTATTCAATTATATACCCCTCCCAATATGACTATTTTACTTGCTATTCTTTGCCATAGAGAACAAGGCGAATTACCCTTCACATATTACGTGTATACGCCGGGCTATCTGCACCGTCCGTATTTGCTGTTCATTTATAAAAACGGCCCGCAACAATTACCCCTAATAGGTAAGGTCTTTAATTATCACGAGCATTTAAAATAAACCCGATATATTCCAAAGCGAGATCATGAAATTAAAGGTAATTAAACCAGCCTATATCACCACCAAAAAACACATTACCATGATCACACCTTCAATTATCTTCTCATAATTATCTATTACAATAAATATTCCCAACAATAACACCACAATTAAAAATATAATTTCGATACCAAGGCAATCAACAAAATAAAATAAAATCAACAATCAAATCCGTTTGAGTTCACACAATATAAAATAGCAACAATAATAACAAAGAAACCTAAAAAAATAACTTATATGGGAATGATAACTTCCCTTATTCTATTTTAATGCATAAAAAATCCGGTATAATAAATACATACCGGATTATCACACTAGAACTAAATAATTGAGTACTTCCTTAATATATCAGTATTACGAAGCCTCCTCGTCATAGTTGATTGCCAACGCCCTATTCAAAATCTGAGCTAAAGTGATTTTATTCTCATTATCCTCCAATAAACTAAAATGGTTACCCGGAGTAGCAATCAATTGAAGTGAAGTATCAGGCATTACCCGCTCCCAACCTAACGACGGTTCTATGTTCACGGATTCTGGCTTTTCATCCACCACAAAAGAAACAGCAGGAGAAGGTTCTACCGCATAGAACTGATGCAGCGTTATCGCTAATGCCGGCGGCTCATAATCGGCAACGATTTGTGTGTAACGTTCGATCTGCCGCCAACATTTTGCAATCACATCAGCACGCTGATTTGCTGGATATAACGCCAATTCTTGCGCCGCAGCAATAAACTGAACCAAATCAAGCTCATCAATTCGCCGGTATAGCGCAGCAATCTCTTCTTTGCACGCCTCCCCTGACTGCCGGACCAGCTCGGTAAAGAAATGATGTTTGGACTGCATGGCCTCTTTGCCAAAATAATGAGGCGCAGGCGTATCAATCAGCCCCAGGAAATTAACTCGCTCGCCAGCACTCAAAAGCTGTTGGGCAATGGCATAAGCCAATATCCCACCAGAAGAGTAGCCGCTTATTCGGTATGGACCTACCGGTTGAACGGCTTTCATCAAGGCGATCATTCTGGCTGCTTGCTCTTCCATCGTTAACATCGGTTCTTCACTGATCGATGGCCAAGGCAGCGCATAAATCGGGTAGCCTGACGGGATATGTTGAGCCAGCCCGAAGACATAAGAATAATCACCCATGCCACTGGGAACAAAGAACAGCGGCAATCCTGCTCCATCAGGTCGCACCGATATAGCGCTGCTTTGCGGCTGAGACAATAAATCTGAGGTGATTTTTACGGTCAATTCGGCCAGTACCGGGAATTGGAACAAAGTATTCAGTGTAAAAATCAACCCTCGGCCAGCGGCAAGATTCATCATTCGCATAGCAAGCAACGAGTGACCGCCCAACGCGAAGAAATTGTCATACCGGCTAACCTGCTCAATCCCTAGCAATTCACACCAAATCTCTGCTAATACGGTTTCCGTTTCGCCTTGTGGCGCCTCGTAAGCCTGACGAGCAAATGCTTCACTATCCGGCTCCGGTAACGCATGACGATTCAACTTACCGTTTGGCGTCAATGGAAAAGCGTCCAGACGCACAAAGGCTGACGGCACCATATAGTCAGGTAAAACAGCACTCAAGTGGGTACGCAAGCTATTCACTAACTTCTCATCCGCTTGCGCCACTACATAAGCCACCAAGCGTTTGTCCTGCCCTTCACCCAACGCCAGCACCACAGATTGACTTACCGCAGGATGCTCCACCAACCGGGCCTCAATTTCACCCGGTTCAACTCGGAAGCCGCGAATTTTCACCTGATGATCATTGCGGCCTAGGAATTCCAGATTGCCATCCGGCAGGTAGCGAACCAAATCCCCGGTGCGATACATCCGTGCATTTGGATTATCGCTAAACGGATCAGTCAGGAAGTATTCCGCGGTCAGTTCAGCACGGTTGAGATAACCCCGCGCTACACCCGTTCCCCCAATATACAATTCCCCCACCGCGCCTAACGGTACTGGCTGCTCCTGAACGTCGAGCAAGTAAACACGGGTATTCGGCAGCGGACGACCAATGATATTGGCCTGCCCCACCCCCTCGTTTAGGCAGGATGTCGTTGTAGTAATCGTAGCTTCTGTCGGACCATAGCAATTAACCAGAACAGGGTATTCGCCATGAACCGATAGCCAGCGTTGTAACTCATGATCAGGTATCGCTTCCCCACCAATGCAAATAATTCTTACGCCCTGATAGATATCGCCTTTATTAACATTTGATATTATCCGCCAGAATTGGGCAGGTATCGCAATGTAGGTAATTTTATAAAACTCGCACAGACGCCAGAACTCCTGCGCACTCAGGAGCCATTGATTTGTCCTTAAGACTAATTGTGCCCCCAGTGTTATTGCGCAAAATATTTCTGATGCACAAACGTCAAAAGAGGGGTTGCAAAATTGTAATATACGGTCAGATGCGTTAAGCGACCACTTCATGTTCAACGAAGTAATTTGACTGACCAGTTGCCTATGTTCAACCATCACCCCCTTTGGCGTACCGGTCGAACCGGAGGTATAAATCACATACGCCAGATGCCATGAGGTTAATTCAGATATCTGTGGATTGCTGTCTGGCTGGTCAGGCAATGTATTCGGATCAAGCACTGTCAGCCCGGTCAGCACGTTTTCACCCAACACGGTACGCCCAACGGCGTCAGCCAGTAAAATAACCGGTGAGACATCGGCCAAAATATGTGATAGACGTTCGCCCGGATAATCCGGGTCCAGCGGCACATAAGCCGCGCCTGCTTTCAGCACCGCCAACAATCCCACTACCATCGCCGGTGAACGTGCCACACAAATCGCCACCCGCTGGTCCGGTTCTACACCTAGCGCAATTAGCTGATGGGCCAACCGGTTAGCACGAGCGTTCAATTCGGCATAACTGAGAGTTTGCTCCTCATACACTAAAGCTGTCGCGTCCGGGGTTTGCTCTACCTGTTGTTCAAACAATTGATGAATACATAACGGTTCCAGATACGAGGTTTCTGTCGCATTCCAAGTATTCAACAGTAACGTACACTCCGTTTCAGGCAGAATGTTCAATGTCCGTACCGGCGTTTCCGGGGTCTGTTCCAGTGCCGCCGCCAAGCTCTCCAGCGCCTGCTGCATATAGCCACATACCCGTTCAGGCTCAAACGGCTGGATAACTTGAGCCGTCAGCCCCAGTGCGTCACCAAAATCTTCCACCGATAAGGCAAACGGATAGTTGGTAAACTCCTGCGCCCCAAGGAATTCAATACCGTCCATCGTTCCATCCAAAGGATCTGGCTGATCATTATGCCGGTAGTTCAACAAGGCGCTGAACAATGGAATGCCATCCAGCACCCCACTACAACGCTGGGCCAGCGCCAGTGAGGCATGTTCATGTTCCAACAATCCCGCTAACCGGCTATGTACTGCCTGTACACTATCACGCACCGACGTATCATTCATATCCAGCCGCAACGGCAAGGTATTGATAAATAGCCCCATACCGCTATCAACCCCTTTCCCCACCGCCATACGCCCAAATATTACGGTACCGAACACCACCTGTTCCTGTCCGCTGGTACGCGACAACACCTGCGCCCAAGCCAAATGACATAAAGCCGCCAGACTCACCCCCAAACGTCGGGCTTGACCACGCAGACGGTCATTCAGCTCAGGCGCCAACATCCGCTGCGATTCCGTCACCTGCGAGCCATCACGATGCACCTCCGTCAATCCGAACGGCAGCGTAGGTTCATCCACCCCGGCTAACATGTCAGTAAAGAAACGGATATGCGCTTCCTGACTTACCCCCAACCGGGCCTGCGCCACCAAATTGCGGAAAGGCGTCGGCGTTAGCAGGCTCTCCTCCTGCCCGTCCAGATAAGCTTGGACTTCACGATTCATCACGTCCAACGTGGTATGGTCGCCAATCAGATGATGCAATAATTGCAGTACAATCCAACGGCCATCGGTTTCCTGTGCTATCACAAAGCGTAATAACGGGGCTTCGTTCAGGTCTAAACGATGGTGACGGGGATCAAAACGCTCAGCCAATTGCCCGCTAACCGGTCCATCGGCTGGGTTTAGTGTCAGCTCAATCACCGACAAAGATGCCTGACGCCAAACCACTTGGGCGGGCACTGACAATCCTTGCCAGATAAAGGCTGTACGCAGGATATCGTGTCTATTAACCACCTGTTGCACCGCCGCCAGATAACGGTCCAGCAAAGTCCGCTCAGTAAAGACCATCTGACCGGTTAATAAATAGGGGTCCCCTTTGTTTGCCAATAGGTGATGGAACAAAATACCGTCCTGCAATGGCGACAGGGCATAGATATCCTGAATATTGGCAACCCCGCCCGGCACTTGCCCGACGATGCGGTCAATGTCAGCTTGGGTTAAATCAATTAGCGGCAACATTTCCGGTGTCAGCATCGTAGTTGCCGGGGGGATCACGTTAGCCGGCACGATTACAGCCTGATGCTGTCCCAACGTTTGCGCCAAATCTGACAGCACCGGAGACTGGAACAGATCACGCGCCGCCAGTGTCAACCCCAATTGACGCAAGCGTTCAATCATGCGTACAGCAAGCAGTGAATGGCCGCCCAACGCAAAGAAGCTGTCATACCGACTAACCTGTTCAATCCCCAGTAATTCACGCCAAATCGCCGCTAATGTCATTTCCGTTTCGCCTTGCGGCGCTACGTAAGCCTGACGGGCGACAGCTTCACTGTCCGGTGCCGGTAGCGCCCGACGATCCAGCTTACCGTTCGGCGTCAACGGAAACGCATCCAGCCGTACAAAGGCTGACGGCACCATATAGTCAGGCAAAATTTTGCTCAGGTAATCACGCAAACTATTCACCAGCCCGTCATCCGCGGGCGCCGCCACATAGGCCACTAGCCGTTTATCCGGCCCATCCCCTAGCACCGATACAGCCGCCTCACGCACCGCCGGATGCTCCACCAGACGCGCCTCAATTTCTCCCGGCTCAATGCGGAAGCCTCTGATTTTCACCTGCTGGTCATTACGGCCTAAGAATTCCAGATTACCGTCCGGCAAATAGCGAGCCAAATCCCCGGTACGGTACATACGAGCATCAGGTTCATCGCTGAATGGATCGATCAGGAAACGTTCGGCGGTTAACTCAGGGCGATTCAAATAACCTTGAGCGACCCCATCGCCACCAACATAAATTTCACCGATCACACCCGGCGGTACCGGCTGACCATACGCATCCAGCACATAAACGCGCGTATTCGCTATTGGCCGACCAATAGGTATCCGGCTCGCTCCCTGTGGCAACGCCTCGATAGGATACATAGTGGTAAAAGTGGTCCCTTCACTCGGACCATAGGCTTGCAAGAGTTGTTGCGGCGGACGATTATCCAGAACCTGAGCAATCACCTGTAAATCGGGGATATCTCCCCCAAAAATTAGGATCTTAATTTGCGGAAGAATGGGAGATAACTCTGCCGCCAACCGGTTAAATAACCCGATAGTCAGCCATAAAACTGTGATGCGGCGCTCCTGTAACGTCAGCACTAACTCCTGTGGCGTTAATAAGGTGGCGCGGTCGATAACCACTAAAGCACCACCGTTAAGCAACGGCGCCCAAACTTCAAACGTGCTGGCATCGAAAGCCGGATTAGCCGTAAAGGCCACTCGATCCTCCGGCCCGATGTTGGCATAACCATTATTAATGACCAGCCGAACCATAGCACGATGCTGCACCAAAACCCCTTTGGGTGTGCCGGTAGAACCGGAGGTATACATGATATACGCTAACTCGGTGCTGGAACGCAGCAAATCAGGGTTGATACGATCTTGCTCTCTGTTCGCGCTTTTCTCATCCGAGAGACGCAATAGCGGAACAGTCAAGTTAGCCGGAATATCAGTCCGTGTATCGGTAAGCAGCAACCGAGCGGAACAATCACTTATCAGCCAATTTTTCCGTTCATCCGGCATACTGGGATCAACCGGCACGTAAACAGCGCCGGCTTTGAGAATCGCCAATTGGGCCACCACCAGTTCCATCGAGCGCTCTAACAGGATCGCAACATGGTCATCTGGACGAATTCCCTGTTCGATTAGCTGATGAGCCAATCGGTTAGCGCATGTATTCAGTTCCGTATAGCTTAAGGTTTTATCTCCCGCTATCAGCGCCATCGCCTCCGGGGTCTTCTCTACCTGCTGCTCAAACAATTGATGAATACATAACGCATCAGGATAGGCGGTTTCCGTAGCGTTCCAGGTTTCCAGCAACAGTGTGCGTTCTATTTCAGGCAGGATGTTCAAGGCGCGTATCGGTGTCTCCGGGGCTTGCTCCAAAGCTTCCACCAGACTCTCCAGCGCCTGCTGCATATAACCGCACAGGCTTTCCGGATCAAACGGTTGCACTACCTGAGCCGTCAGCCCCAGAGATTCACCAAAATCCTCCACCGACAGCACAAATGGGTAGTTGGTTCGCTCCTGTGCATCAAGAAATTCAATACCACTGATCAGTTCATCTGACATTGCCGACAAAGCATTATGTCGATAATTCAACAATGCGCTAAAGAGCGGCGTACCGCTGGCAATTCCACTGCAACGTTGAGCCAGTGCCAGTGAAGCATGCTCATGCGCCAATAATCCGGCAAGTCGGGTATGGGCGGCCTGCACGCTGTCCTGCACTGGGGTCTCATCGATATCCAGCCGCAACGGCAAAGTATTGATAAACAATCCCATGCCATTGTCAGCACCCTCCCCCGCCTGCATACGCCCAAACAGCACCGTACCAAACACGACACTCTGCTGACCGCTGGTACAAGACAACACCTGCGCCCAAGCCAGATGACACAGCGCCGCCAGACTGACACCCAAACGCCTGGCCTGACTACGCAAACGGTCATTTAGCTCAGGAACCAACATCCGGTGAGATTCCGTCACCTGCGAACCGTCACGATGCACCTCCGTCAATCCAAACGGCAACGTGGATTCATCCACCTCCGCCAACATCTCGGTAAAGAAGCGGGTGTGTTCTTCCTGACTGACGCCCAACCGGGCCTGCGCCACCAGATTGCGGAAAGGAACCGGCGCCGGCAAGCGCTCCTCTTGCCCCGTCAGATACGCCTGCACTTCGCGGTGCATCACTTCCATCGTTTCATGGTCGCCAATCAAGTGATGATGCAATTCCAGTAACAACCAACGACCATCCGTTTCTTGAGCGATAACAAAACGCAGTAACGGGGCTTGGCTCAGATCAAGACGATAGTGAGCGGGATCAAAACGCCGGGTTAACTGGTCACTGACCAGACCGTCAGCCGGGTTTAGCGTCAATTCAGTCACTGACAATGGGGCCTGACGCCAGACCACCTGCGCCGGCATTGACAATCCTTGCCAGATAAAGGCGGTACGTAAGATATCGTGCCGATCAATGGTCTGTTGAATCGCCGCCAGATAACGATCCAATAGCGCCCGGTCAGCAAAGACCATCTGGCTGACTAACAGATACGTATCACCTTCATTCTCCAACAGATGGTGGAACAAAATACCATCCTGCAATGGCGACAGTGCATAGATATCCTGAATATTCGCCATCCCACCCGGTACCTGTCCGACGATGCGGTCAATATCAGCCTGAGTTAAATCAATCAGCGGCAACATTTCAGGTGTCAGCACCGTTGTATCCGATGTAATACCGTTGTCAGGTACCCGGATTTCATCATGCTGAACCAGAGACTGTGCCAGAACACGGAGTGTTGGATGCTGAAATAGCATTTGTACTGATACACCCAGACCGACACGCCGCAATCGTTCAATCATACGCACGGCGAGTAAGGAGTGGCCGCCCAATGCAAAGAAGCTGTCATGTCGGCTAATCTGTTCAACGCCCAGTAACTCACACCAAACAGCCGCCAACATCGTTTCTATCTTCCCTTGCGGGGCTTCATAGACCTGACGGGCAAACGCCGCCTCCCCCGGTGCCGGCAACGCCCGGCGATCCAGCTTGCCATTCGGCGTTTGCGGGAAGCTATCCAGTCGCACAAAGGCCGCCGGTATCATATAGTCAGGTAAAACTGCGCACAGGTGTTCGCGTAAATCAGCCGTCAATTTCTCATGCGCTTGTGCCGCTACATAAGCAACCAGCCGTTTGCCCAGCTCATCATCCAGCGCCAGCACCGCCGCTTCCTGTACCGCCGGATGTTCCACCAGCCGAGTTTCAATTTCCCCCAGTTCAACCCGGAAGCCGCGAATTTTAACCTGTTGGTCGTTACGACCGAAGAATTCCAACTCGCCGTCCGGCAGATAACGCGCTAAATCTCCGGTGCGATACATTCGCGCATTGGACACCGGACTAAAGGAATCTGGCATAAAACGTTCTTCGCTCAATGTCAGCCGGTTCAGATAACCCCGTGCCACACCTACGCCCCCAATATACATTTCGCCCACGCAGCCCAATGGCACAGGTTGGCTGTATTTGTCCAACAGATAGACACGAGTATTTCTAATCGGTCGACCGATAGAACGATCATCTGCCGGGGATAAGATTTCTTTACAGGTCGCCGTCACGGTATTTTCCGTCGGACCATAAGCGTTCAATAGCCGAGGCCGGCGGCCTTCCTGCCTAAACCAATCCTGAATAGCGTTCTTTTTGACCGCCTCACTGCCAATGATGATCAGCCGGAGACACTCCGGCAACGGTAATTCGTTGTCTCTGGCCGCCAGTTCAGACCAGAATAAGGTCGGCAAAAACATTACCGTAATACAGCTTTGCCGGGCTAAGGCAATAAATTCCGCCATTGAAGCCAACCAGCCATCATCACGAATCACCAGCGTGGCGCCGCTGCATAATGACGAGAAGCACTCTTCCACTGAAACATCAAACGCAAACGCGGCAAATTGCAATACCCGGTCTTGCGCGGTGATGGCATAGGGTTCATTAACCCCCAGATAACGTTGATACACCGCCTGATGTTCTACCATCACCCCTTTCGGCTGCCCGGTTGAACCGGAGGTGTAAATCACATAGGCCAGATGCTGTGGCGTTAATGTAGTCACTAATGGATTGTTGTCCGGTTGATCAGGCTGGATATTCGGGTCAATTACCATCAGCCCGGCCAGCACCTCGCCACCCAGTGCGGCCTGTCCGATCACATCAGCCAAGACCACTGATGGGGCCGTGTCATGCAGGATATAGGTCAGACGCTCCTCCGGGTAGGTTGAATCCAGCGGCACGTAAGCTCCACCGGCTTTCAACACCGCCAACAACGCCGCCACCATCGCCGGTGAGCGTGCCACGCAAATCGCCACCGGTTGTTCCAGTGTTACGCCACATGCAATCAGTTGATGGGCCAACCGGTTGGCGCAGGCATTTAATTCGGCATAACTTAGCGTCTGCTCTTGATACACCAGTGCCGTGGCCTCCGGGGTTTTCTCCACCTGTTGTTCAAACAACTGATGAATGCATAACGCCTCTGGATATGGGATCTCCGTGACGTTCCAGGTTTCCAATAACAACCTGCGCTCCATTTCCGGCAGGATGTTCAGTGCTCGTACCGGCGTATCTGGAGCCTGCTCAAGGGCCTCTACCAAACTCTCCAGCGCCTGCTGCATATAATTGCATAGACTTCCCGGATCAAACGGTTGCACCACATGAGCGATCAACCCCAATGTAGCGCCATTGTCCTCCACCGACATCCCGAAGGGGTAGTTAGTGCTCTCCTGTTCGCCCAGGAATTCAATCCCCTCCATCGTTTCATCCAAGGGAGTTGACTGATCATTATGGCGGTAGTTCATCAGGGCGCTAAAGAGCGGCGTACCGCTGGCAACCCCACTGCATCGTTGAGCCAGCGCCAGTGAAGCATGTTCATGTTCCAACAATCCCGCCAGCCGGGTATGTACTGTCTGTACACAATCCCGTACCGACGTATCATCGATGTCCAGCCGTAACGGCAGGGTATTAATAAACAGCCCCATCCCACTATCAGCCCCTTCTCCCGCCGTCATGCGCCCAAACAGCACGGTGCCAAACACCACTTTCTCCTGACCACTGGTACACGCCAATACCCGCGCCCAGGCCAAATGACACAACGCCGCCAGACTGACTCCCAAACGCCGAGCCTGACTACGCAAACGGTCATTCAAACTGGCCGTCAACAGTCGATGGGACGCTATCTCCTGAGATCCATCACGATGCACATCCGTCAGCCCGAACGGCAGCGTTGGCTCATCCACCTCCGCTAGCATCTCGGTAAAGAAACGGGTATGCGCTTCCTGATCTCCCCCTAACCGGGCCTGAGCTACCAGATTGCGGAACGGTACCGGGTCAGGCAGGCTATCCCCTTGTCCGGCAAGGTACGCTTGCACTTCACGGTTCATCACTTTCATTGCGGTATGGTCGCCAATCAGGTGATGCTGCAATTCCAGTAAGAGCCAGCGGCCATCGGTCTCCTGCGCCGCCACAAAACGTAACAGCGGTGCCTGACTCAAATTAAGACGATAATGACGGGGATTAAAACGTTGAATGAGTTGATCACAAACCGGGCCATCAGCCGGGTTCAGTGTCAGCTCAGTCACCGACAAGGATGCCTGACGCCAAACTACCTGAGCCGGTACTGACAACTCTTGCCAAATAAAGGCGGTACGCAGAATATCGTGATGAGCAATCACCTGCTGCACCGCCGCCAAATAACGGTCTAACAGAGAACGATCAGCAAAGGCCATCTGACTGACCACCAGATAGGGATCACCTTCGTTTGCCAATAAGTGGTGGAACAAAATACCGTCCTGCAACGGCGACAGGGCATAGATATCCTGAATATTAGCCATCCCGCCCGGTACCTGCCCGATGATACGGTCAATCTCAGCCTGAGTCAGATCAATCAGCGGCAACATTTCTGGGGTAATTTTCGTCGTCGTTGGCGTAATCACATTCGGCGGCACCACCATAACCGGTTGCCGCCCCAGTGTTTGTGCCAATTCAAACAATACTGGCGACTGGAACAGGTCGCGCACCGCCAGCGTCAACCCCAAGTGACGCAAGCGTTCAACCATCCGCACAGCCAACAACGAGTGGCCGCCCAGTGCAAAGAAACTGTCATACCGGCTGGCCTGTTCAATCCCCAGTAATTCACGCCAAATCGCTGCCAGAACCATTTCCATTTCGCCTTGCGGCGCAGCATAAACCTGACGGGCCAAAGCTTCACTGTCCGGTGCCGGGAGCGCTCGGCGATCCAGTTTACCGTTCGGAGTCAGTGGAAACCCATCCAGACGCACAAAGGCTGTCGGCACCATGTAATCCGGTAAAATGGCACTCAGGTGATCACGTAGACTCATCGCCAGCCCCTCATGGGCTTCCGCCGCCACATAGGCCACCAGCCGTTTTTCCGGCCCATCGCCTAACGCCAACACCGCCGCCTCTCGCACCGCCGGATGCTCCGCCAGACGATTCTCAATTTCCCCCGGTTCAATACGGAAGCCACGGATTTTAACCTGTTGGTCATTACGGCCCAGAAATTCCAGATTGCCATCCGGCAGATAACGGGCCAAATCCCCGGTCCGATACATACGCGCATCCGGTTGATCACTAAATGGATCTGTCAGGAAACGTTCAGCAGTCTGGTCAGGACGATTAAGATAACCGCAAGCAACTCCATCACCCCCTACATAAATCTCACCAATCGCACCTGACGGTACCGGCTGACCATAAGCATCCAGCAGATAAATACGTGTATTGGCTATCGGCCGACCAATGGGGATGCGCGTCACTCCCTGCGCTAATGCCGCAATAGGATACATGGTGGTAAAAGTGGTTCCCTCACTTGGACCATAAGCTTGTAATAATTGTTGCGGCGGGCGATTATCCATAACCTGAGCAATCACATGTAAATCGGGTATGTCTCCCCCGAAAATCAGGATCTTAATCTGCGGCAGAACCGGAGATAACTCTGCCGCCAGCCGGTTAAACAACCCGATAGTCAGCCACAGAACCGTGATCTGGTGGGCCTGTAAAACCCGCACTAACTCCTGTGGTGTTAATAATGTGGCGCGGTCAATAACCACTAATGCCCCGCCATTGAGTAACGGCGCCCAGACTTCAAATGTGCTGGCATCGAAAGCAGGATTAGCTGTAAAAGCAACCCGATCATCCTGACCGATTTCGGCATAACCATTATTGATAACCAACCGTGCCACCGCACGATGAGGTACCAACACCCCTTTTGGGGTACCGGTAGAACCGGAGGTGTACATGATATACGCTAAATCGGCGCTGGAATGCGGTAAATCAGGGTTGAGGCAATCTTCCTCTTTGCTCATGTCTGTCTCATTCGAGAGACGAAACAGAGGAACCAAAAGGCCGACAGGAATCTCAGATTGTTCATCAGTAATCAGCAACTTAGCTGAACAGTCATTTATCAGCCAATTCTTCCGCTCATCCGGCACACTGGGATCAACCGGCACGTAAACAGCGCCGACTTTAAGAATAGCCAATTGGGCTACCACCAGTTCTATCGATCGCTCTAGCAAAAGCGCAATATGATCACCGGGACGAACCTCTTGTTCGATTAACTGATGAGCTAGCCGGTTAGCACGGGTATTCAGTTCTGTATAGCTCAGAGTTTTATCTCCTGCTATCAGCGCCGTCGCCGTTGGAGTTTTCTCCACCTGTTGTTCAAACAACTGCTGGATACATAACTGTTCAGGATAGACGGTTTCCGTGGCGTTCCAGGTTTCTAACAACAAGGTACGCTCCGCTTCCGGCAGGATATCCAATACCCGAACAGGCATTTCCGGGGTTTGCTCCAGCGCTTCCACCAGACTCTCCAGTGCCTGTTGCATATAACCACATAGAATTTCCGGATCAAACGGTTGCACGACCTGAGCCGTCAGCCCCAGAGTAGAACCGCCATCCTCTACCGACAGCACAAACGGATAGTTAGTTCGCTCCTGTTCGCCAAGGAATTCAATTCCGGCCATTGTTTCATCCAAAGGATCGAGCTGCTCATTATGGCGATAGTTCAACAGGGCGCTAAAGAGCGGCGTACCGCTGTCAACCCCACTGCATCGTTGAGCCAGCGCCAACGGAGCATGCTCATGTTCCAACAATTCAGCCAGCCGCAGATGCGCCTCCCGCACACTGTCCCGTACCGGGGTCTCATCCATATCCAGCCGCAGCGGCAGGGTATTGATAAACAGCCCCATTCCTTCCCCCACAGCCATGCGTCCAAACAGGACGGTACCAAACACCACTTTTTCCTGTCCGCTGGTACGCGATAACACTTGCGCCCAGGCCAGATGACACAAAGCCGCCAGACTGACGCCCAAACTCCGGGCCTGACTGCGCAAACGGCCATTTAACTCAGGAGCTAACATCCAGTGAGATTCCGTCTTCTGAGATCCATCACGATGCACACCTGTCAGCCCAAACGGCAACGTTGGCTCATCCATTGCCGCCAACATATCGGTGAAGAAATGGGTATGCGCCGCCTGACTCACTCCCAACCGAGCCTCGGCCACCAGATTACGGAACGGCACCGGCACCGGCAGATGCTCCCCCTGTCCGGCAAAATAGGCCCGCACTTCACGGTGCATGACTTCCATCGTTTCATGGTCGCCAATCAAGTGATGTTGTAATTCCAGTAAGAACCAGCGGCTATCGGTTTCTTGAGCGATAACAAAATGCAGTAGCGGCGCCCGACGCAAGTCAAGACGATACTGAGCGGGATCAAAACGCCGGGTTAACTGGTCAATCACTGAGCCGTCAGCCGGATCTAACGTCAGTTCTGTCACAGGCAATCGTGCCCGGCGCAAGACCACCTGCGCCGGGACTGACAATCCTTGCCAGATAAACGCCGTCCGCAAGATATCATGGCGATCAATCGTCTGTTGTACCGCCGTCAGATAACGCTCCAGCAAAGAGCGGTTAGCAAAAGCCACCGGATAGAGCACCAAATAGGGGTCGCCTTCCTGTTCCAACAGGTGGTGGAACAGGATACCGTCCTGTAACGGCGACAAGGCATAGATATCCTGAATATTCGTCATTCCCCCCGGTACCTGCTCGACGATGCGGTCAATGTCAGTCTGAATCAAATCAATCAGCGGCAACATCTCCGGCGTTAGAGCCGTGGTGGCTGGCGTGATGACGTTAGGCGGCACTATCACAGCCTGATGCTGTCCCAACGTTTGAGCCAATGCTGACAGCACCGGCGACTGGAACAGATCACGCGCCGTCAGCGTCAAACCCAAGTGACGCAAACGCTCAATCATCTGCACGCCAAGTAGGGAATGACCACCCAACGCAAAGAAACTGTCATGCCGACTGATTTGTTCAATGCCCAATAATTCACGCCAAATGGCCGCTAGAGTGATTTCAGCCTTCCCTTGTGGAGCTTCATAAATCTGACGGGCAAAATCGTCTTCCCCTGGCGCTGGCAACGCCCGGCGATCTAACTTGCCACTCGGAGTTTGCGGGAAGGTATCCAGACGCACAAAAGCCGCCGGTACCATATAGTCAGGTAAAATGGCGCTCAGGTATTCACGCAAATCAGCCGCTAATCTCTCATTTGCTTCCGCCTCCACATAGGCCACCAGCCGTTTGCCCTGATCGCCATCCAGTGCCAACACCACCGCCTCTTGTACCGCCGGATGTTCCGTTAGCCGGGTTTCAATTTCCCCCAGTTCAATTCGAAAACCGCGAATTTTAACCTGCTCATCGTTACGGCCCAGAAATTCTAAGTCACCATCCGGCAGATAGCGGGCCAAATCCCCAGAGCGATACATCCGTTCGCCGGATACCGGACTAAAAGGGTCCAGCATAAAACGTTCCACGCTCAACGCTGGCCGGTTGAGATAACCCCGAGCCACACCCACGCCGCCAATGTACATCTCGCCCACGCAACCTGCGGGTACCAGTTCGCCATATTTGTCCAACAGATAGATACGAGCATTTTTAGCCGGTCGGCCGATAGAACGGGCATCTTCCGGGGATAGCACATCCTTATAGGTCACCGTCACGGTGTTTTCTGTCGGGCCATAACCATTCAATAGCCGGGGCCGGTGGCCCGCCTGCCTAAACCACGCCTGAATGGCGCTCTTTTTCACCGCCTCACCCCCAATGATGATGAGCCGGAGACAATCCGGCAGCGGTAATCCATTATCTCTGGCAGCCAATTCAGACCAGAATAAAGTCGGCAGTGACATCACCGTAATACGATATTGTCGGGTTAAGGCAACAAATTCTGGTATCGAAGCCAGCCAGCTATCATCCCGGATAACCAGTGTGGCTCCGTTGCATAATGACGAGAAGAAATCTTCCACTGAAACATCAAACGCAAACGCGGCAAATTGCAATAGCCGGTCTTGCGCGGTGACCGCATAGGTGTCGTTAAAACCCAGATAACGTTGGTAAATCGCCTGATGTTCCACCATCACCCCTTTCGGCTGCCCGGTGGAGCCGGAGGTGTAAATCACATAGGCCAAATGCTGCGGCGTCAACGCCGGGATCTGCGGGTTGCTGTCGGGCTGGTTAAGTTGGATATTCGGATCAAGTACCGTCACTCCTACCAGCGCCTGTTCGCCCAGCGCCGCCCGGCCAGCTTCATCAACCAACGCCACTGACGGCGCGCTGTCACTCAGGATATATGCCAAACGTTCCCGCGGATAAGTCGAATCCAGCGGCACATAAGCCCCACCGGCTTTCAACACAGCCAGCAATGCCACCACCATCATCGGGGAACGCTCCACACAAATCGCCACCCGACGGTCCGGTGTGACGCCCAGTGCAATCAGTTGATGAGCCAGTCGGTTAGCACGGGTATTCAATTCCGCATAACTGAGAGTCTGTTCCTGATATTCCAACGCTGTGGCGTACGGGGCCTGTTCTGCCTGCCGCTCAAATAATTGATGAATACATAATGGATCAGGATAAGGGGTTTCCGTGGCGTTCCAGGTTTCCAGTAGCAAGGTACGTTCGGCTTCAGACAACAAATTAAGCTGCCAGACAGGGGCTTCCTCTCCCTGCCTTTGTGACGCTGCCAGCACCTGTAAATGTTCACCCATGCGCAGAACCACTTCCGTGCTCAGGCGATTTTCATCGTAGAGCCAACGAAAACCGCCCTGCGCATTGATTTGCAGCGTCAGCAATTCGCCCTGTGGCGCCTGATCACACGGCCTATCTTCCGCTATGACAGAAACGGCTATCCGCCACGGACAATGAGTTGTCAACGCCGGAATAGCCCATAATGAAGGAGAGCGCGAAAGGAGATCTCGACTAAATGTGTGGTGCCGGCTCAACCAGGCCAACTCGCCATCCAGCCAGTTCGCTGCCACATGCCAAGGCTTATCAAACTCCACCTCAACGACCATTGGCGCCACCGGCGACAAATCTGTCGACTTATCGTTTACCCCATCCACGCACCAACCAATTTGGAATGTCGTTTGCTGAGTCAAACGCGCAAGATAGATAACAAATGCCTGTAACAACGTTTGCAATGGCTCCTCTTCACCATTTTTTGGCAACGGGGGCTGCCAGTCACTGATTACCCAACTGGGTTCCGCTGGTTCTCCGGCGGTTTCAAAAGGTAATTGGAGGGGTTGCAAAGCAGCAAGACGTTCACACCAAAATAATTCACTGGATGTAAACGTCTGGGGAATATTCTTTACATTTTGAGTCGGTGGTAAAGTGTCATTTACTTTGGTTATATTTTCTGACGTCTGAGAGAGGAGTTCAGCTTTTAAAGTACTTCCTGCTTGAGCAATGCTATCTTTCATTTACTACCTCAACGAATCTGTTAGAAATTTGGAAACTGTCATCTCTGACAACCATCACTAATATTTCTTTCTCACTTCTTGCCCCCAAGAAATAAAAACGGACACCTCTGATATCAATTCAAGATATTCAGATGTGGAATGCTATAGCCCAGCTAACAACAACCAATTAACAATTTATTGACATTAATTTTCCTGACAACGGAATAAATAATTCATCTTATAATCCGGAATAAAATATTTTATTTTTGTCTCTGTTTTTTAGATAAGTTCTATTAATTGACTGCAATTTTAATTGACTGACATTGAATTCCATCATTTAAGATGGAATCGTTAACTTTATTTAATTATGTATATAATACCAAGTCACTCCTATATTTTATCTAATTTTCTATTAATATCTAATTAAAATTATTTCAAAAACAAATTAAAAATTTATAAAGATAAAATGAATAAATTAACCCTCAATTATCAAAAAAATTTACTTTGATAATTATCTATAAAATAAATTCTTTATCTTAATAATTAACTAATATTTCAATTACAAATGTAACTTATTCAACATTTACAAGCCATCCTATATATTCAATTATTTGAAGATATAAGCTTGGGCTAAAAGTAATTCATAACACACTATTTTTCAACAAATAAATAATATCGTTAATGTAAATGCCGTAAACAAACTAATACAAGTTCAAATTAAATTCATTATATTGTTTTATAATAATAAGATTATAAAGTCGATATAAACATGACTATATTTAATACCATAAAGAAACAATTTAAAACTAGAAATAGCTTTATTACATACTGTCTTACAATAAACATTAATGCTATAAAACAATAAGCTACGCAATGAATCATTCATTACAAGACAATATCCCCCAAGTAAATCGTTCTACAAGGTAATTTACTTTACGCCCTATGACATTTATTAATTTATAGTTTAATTTCAACATATCAGAGAAATATATAGACATGATATTGGCCAATATTAACAATGGAAAATATATGGCTATTTTCGATATTTTACATTAATTATCCTTAATCATTCATGAAAACAACAATGAAATATATTTTTATATATAGCAAAGAAAATCAGTAAAAAAACAAAGCCAGATTAGATTAAATTACCATCGATGACAGAAAAAACTTGATTAAATAACCCATGTAGAAATTATCAATTCTATTATTCTGTTTTAAAACAAAAACAATCCGGTATAAACAATATATACCGGATTGTCACACCAACGTTAAATTATCCAATATTCCTTACTTATTAGTATCACGCCACCTCCTTTTCAAAACTGATTGCCAGCACCCTATTCAAAGCCTGAGCTAAAACAGTTTTATTCTCATTATCCTCCAATAAACTAAAATGGTTACCCGGCATCGCAATCAGCTCAAGAGAAGTATTAGGCACTACCCGTTCCCAGCCCAACGACGATTCTATGTTTATGGACTCTGGCTTTTCATCCGTCACAAAAGAAATCGCAGGGGAAGGATCTACCGCATAGAATTGATGCAGCGTTATTGCTAATGTCGGCGGCTCATAATTGGCAACTATTTGTGCATAACGCTCGATCTGTTCCCAACGTTTTGCCATTAAATCAGCACGCAGATTTGCCGGATATAATGCCAATTCTTGTGCCGCTGCAATAAATTGCACCAAATTCAACTCATCAATTTGCCGATATAACGCCATCATCTTTTCAGTCTGTTCCTTCCTTGACTGTCTGATCAACTCAGTAAAAAAATGATGTTTGGGTTGCGTTGTTCCTGACCTGAAATAATGAGGAGCAAATGTGTCAATCAACCCCAAGAAATTGACTGTTTCACCCGTGTTCAGAAGTTGCTGAGCAATAGCGTAAGCCAGTATCCCCCCGGAGGAATAACCGCATATCCGATACGGACCGGCTGGCTGAACAACCTTCATCAAGGAGATCATCCTGGTAGCTAACGCCTCCATCGTCGACATCGGCTCCTCATGGACGACCGGCCAAGGCAGCGCATAAATCGGATAACCTAACTGCATATGTTGAGCTAACCCGAAAACATAGGAGTGGTCACCCATTCCGCTGGGAACAAAGAACAACGGCAGCCCTGTTCCGTCAGGTCGCACCGATATAGCCTTACTTTGTGGCTGAGATAATAAATCTGAAGTGATTTTTGCAGCCAGTTCGGCCAACACCGGCCATTGGAACAGCATATTCAATGTACAAACTAAACCACGACCAGCGGCAAGATTTATCATTCGCATAGCGAGCAAGGAATGACCGCCCAACGCGAAGAAGCTGTCATGCCGACTAATCTGCTCAACCCCTAGCAACTCACACCAAATAGCCGCCAACGCAGTTTCCGTTTCTCCTTGAGGCGCTTCGAAAACCTGATGAGCAAAGGCTTTATTGTCCGGTGCCGGCAGCGCACGACGATCCAGCTTACCGTTCGGCGTTAACGGGAAGGCGTCCAGACGCACAAAAGCCGACGGCACCATATAATCAGGCAAAATAGCGCTCAAGTAAGTACGTAGGCTGTTAGCCAGCCCTTCATCCGCAGGCGCCACGACATAGGCAATCAGCCGTTTCTCCTGCCCTTCCCCTTGCGCCAATACCACAGATTCACTCACCGCCGGGTGCTCCACCAACCGGGCCTCAATTTCACCGGGTTCAATGCGGAAACCGCGGATTTTCACCTGTTGGTCGTTACGCCCCAAGAATTCCAAATTGCCATCCGGCAAGTAACGGGCCAAATCCCCGGTTCGGTACATCCGTGCACCCGGCTTATCACTAAACGGATCGATAAGGAAACGTTCAGCGGTTAATTCAGGGCGATTAAGATAACCACGCGCTACTCCCGCCCCCCCGATATAAATCTCACCCACCACGCCCAATGGCGCCGGCTGACCATACCTGTCCAACAAATAAAGACAGGTGTTGGCTATCGGACGACCGATACTTTCAATAATCCTGTCACCCCGCTGTATCGGCAACCAAGCAGAATAGGTTGTCGTTTCAGAAGGCCCATAGAGATTACATAACCGCTGTATTTGCGTCTCTTCAAAAATCTGTTCAATTAAGGCGGCTTTAAGTGGTTCCCCCGCCAGATTAACGGTATGAATCGACGCCATCAGCGCCTGAGCCTGCAATAACGGTTTCATCGCGGACGGGACTGAGTTGATCAATGTTATCGGCAAAGCATGCTGCATCAATGACAAGGCATCATCCACTAGATGAATCGCCGCACCACTGCACAACGGTACAAAACATTCAAAAACGGACAGGTCGAAATTCATCGACGTCGAGAAAAGTACCTCAAGGATCTCTTTCTCCCCAAAAGCCTGCTGGGCCCAGTGCAAGAAGTTAACTGTATTCCGGTGCTCAATCATCACCCCTTTAGGCACTCCCGTGGAACCGGAGGTGTAAATCACATACGCCAGATGCTGAGAAGTCAATGCCGGTATCCGCGGGTTACTGTCCGGCTGGTCTGACAACGAATTCGGATCAAGCACAATCCGCTCCGCCAGCGCCTTCTCACCTAACACTCTACGTCCGACATTATCCGCCAACACCATAGCCGGAGCGGCATCCACCAGAATATGTGTCAAACGCTCACTCGGATAAGCCGGATCTAGCGGCACATAAGCTCCTCCAGCTTTCAACACCGCCAACAATCCCACCACCATTGCCGGAGAACGTGACACGCAAATCGCTACCCGTTGGTCCGGCTCTACGCCTAACGTAATCAGCTGATGGGCCAGCCGGTTAGCACAGGCATTCAACTCCGCATAATTGAGCGTCTGACCTTCATACACTAACGCTGTGGCATCAGGAGTTTTCTCCACCTGTTGTTCAAACAACTGATGAATACACAACGCGTCAGGATACGCTGTTTCCGTGGCATTCCACGTTTCCAGCAACAATCTGCGATCCGCCGGTTTTAGGATATCAATTTTCCCAACCAACTGTTGAGGGTTAGCCGCCATCGCTTGCAGTACCGCGTGCAGATATCCCACATGCCGTTCTATTGTCTGTTGATCAAACAAGGCCGTTGCATAGTTCAGCGCACCAACAATCCTGCCCTCTTCTTCAAACAGGTTCAGTTCGAGATCAAACTTGACGACATCAAAAGCTTGATCGACCGGTGAAACTGCTAACGCCGGCAGCCTCCATTCCGTGCTCTCATTATTCTGCCAAGCAAACATCACCTGAAATAAAGGAGTATGCGCCAGTCTGCGCGGCGGTTGCACAATTTCCACCACCTGTTCGAATGGCAGATCCTGATGCTCCTGGGCCTCCAACGCGGTTTGCCGCACACGCGCAAGTAACTCAGTCACATTTAATTCACCCGATAAGTCAATGCGTAAGGCCAGTGTATTAACAAAGAAACCAATCAGAGACTCCACTTCCTGACGACCGCGACCCGCACTCGGTGTACCAATGACCAGATCTTCCTGACCTGACAAACGCG
This sequence comes from Photorhabdus hindustanensis, assembly GCF_002968995.1. Classification (NCBI taxonomy): domain Bacteria; kingdom Pseudomonadati; phylum Pseudomonadota; class Gammaproteobacteria; order Enterobacterales; family Morganellaceae; genus Photorhabdus; species Photorhabdus hindustanensis. Next base: position 41,394 of record NZ_PUWT01000078.1, on the reverse strand, counting down.
ACAGGACCGTCGCCCAAGCGGCCAAAAGGGTCATAAATAATGTGACACCGTGCTGTTCACTCAAAATCTTGAGGGATTTCGTCAACTCTGCATCCAGATTAATGGGCAATACATTGCCGGCAAACGACTGCTGAGGCAAACGTGGCCGATCAGTGGGCAAATCCAACAAGATTGGCGCATCAGCCAGCATGGTACGCCAATAGTCAGATTGAACCCGCTCCCGTTCAGCCGACAACCACTGACGCTGCCAAGCGGCGTAATCAGGATATTGGATCGCCAACGGCGGCAATGGGTCCGGTTGCCCGGCCAGAAAAGCCGTATAGAGAGCATTCAGCTCACATACCAATACATTGACAGACCAGCCATCGGAAATAATGTGATGCTGGGTAAGTAGGAACCGGTATTCATCATCCGTAAGCCGGATAAGAGAGGCACGGATAAGCGGGCCGTGACTGAGGTCAAATGCCGTGTGAACCTCCTCAATACTCAGACGTTCAAGCATAGTTTCAGCATCTGGTATCCCGCGCAGGTCATGCAGAGATAAAGACAACCCACTATCCGCAGCCAACAGTCGCACTCGTGGCTGACCGTCAACGGAGACGAAGACGGAACGTAACGCTTCATGGCGGGCAAACAAGGCGTTAAGCGCCTGCTGCCAGGCGGCGATATCCAACTGACCACACAAACGCAGTGCCATCGGGATATGATAAGTATCGCTGACACCCTCAAACTGAGCCAGGAACCACAAACGCTGTTGAGCAAATGATAACGGTAATGCACTCTCACGGGATATCGGCAGGATGGCAGACAGTATATTGTCCTGTTGACCAAACCGGGTACTCACCACCTTAGCAAAAGCCGCCAAAGAAGGAGATTTAAACAGTGTGGTCAGCGGCAATTCGGCACCTAAAGCGGCTACACGGTTCATCACCCGCACCGCCAGCAACGAATGGCCGCCCAAGGCAAAGAAATTGTCATACCGGCTGATCTGTTCAATCCCCAGCAATTCACGCCAAATCGCCGCCAGCGCCATTTCCGTTTCGCCTTGCGGCGCTTCGTAAACCTGACGGGCAAACGCGCCTTCGTCCGGTGCCGGTAGCGCCCGACGATCCAATTTACCATTCGGGGTCACTGGAAAAGCATCCAAACGCACAAAAGCCGCCGGTACCATGTAGTCAGGCAATTTCGCGCTCAGATGTTCACGCAAGCTATTGATCAATCCATCATCCGCTTGCGCCACGACATAAGCGACCAGACGCTTATCCTGACTGTCACCCAGCGCTAACACAGCCGATTCACTCACCGCCGGATGCTCTGCCAACCGGGTCTCAATTTCACCCAGTTCAATACGGAAGCCCCGAATTTTGACCTGATGGTCATTACGACCAATAAATACCAGGTTGCCATCCGGCAGATAACGGGCCAAATCCCCGGTTCGGTACATACGCGCACCCGGTTTATCGCTAAACGGATCGGCCAGGAAACGTTCGGCCGTCAACTCTGGCCGGTTTAGATAACCCCGCGCCACACCGGCTCCCCCAATATACAATTCCCCTGCCACGCCCAACGGTACCGGATGACCAACGTTATCCAGCAAATAAAGATGGGTATTAGCCAGTGGACGACCGATAGTCGGATAAGGGTGTGCCGGCTCTATACAGGCCAACGTCACATCCACGGTACATTCCGTTGGACCGTATACATTATAGGCCGTCAGTTGCGGTATTTCGGTTACCGTCTGCCAGGTTTGTACCGGGATGGGTTCGCCACCCACCAACAGCGTCAACGCTTTTTGATGCTGAGACAAACCCGCTGCCAGCAACATCTCTAATTGCATTGGCGTACAATCCAACACATCAAGATTTTTCGCGGCTAAGAACTGTAATAAAGCGGTACCATCGGCCCGTACATCTTGTGGAACAATCACCAGTGTATAGCCATTCAACAGACCCAGTAAGTTTTTCAATACCGAATCAAAGGAAATGCTCGCATTCAGGCTAACCCGGTAAGGCGCAGAGGAAGACGCAAAGATACGCTCTGTCAGCGTTCCATGTAAATTTAGCAACGAACGATGCTCAACCATCACTCCTTTCGGCGTACCGGTCGAACCGGAGGTGTAAATCACATATGCCAGATGCTGTGCAGTCAACGCCGGTATCTGCGGGTTACTGTCAGGCTGGTCTGGCAGGGTATTCGGATCGAGCACTATCAGGTCTGCAAGCGCCCTCTCACCCAGCGCAGTACGCCCGGCGTTATCCGCCAACAAAATAACCGGTTCAGCATCAGCCAGAATATGGGCCAAACGCTCCCCCGGATAGGTTGAGTCCAGCGGCACATAAGCTCCACCCGCTTTCAACACCGCCAACAACGCCACCACCATCGCCGGTGAACGCGACACGCAAATCGCCACCCGCTGGTCCGGTACGACGCCCAGCGTAATCAGCTGATGGGCCAAACAGTTAGCACGGGTATTCAACTCAGCATAACTGAGGGTTTGCTCTTGATACTCTAACGCTGTCGTATCAGGGGTTTTCTCCACCTGTTGTTCAAACAATTGATGAACGCATAACTGGTCAGGATATGCGGTTTCTGTCGCGTTCCAGGTTTTTAACAACAAGGTACGCTCCGCTTCCGGCAAGATTTCCAATGCCCGAACAGGGATTTCCGGCGTTTGCTCCAGGGCCGCCACCAGACTTTCCAGCGCCTGCTGCATATAACCACATAAGTTTTCCGGATCAAATGGCTGCACCACCTGAGCAGTCAACCCCAGGGATTCGCCAAAATCTTCCACCGACAGCACAAACGGATAATTAGTCCGTTCCTGCCCGCCAAGAAACTCAATACCACTAATGATTTCATCCGACGTTGCCGACAAAGTATTATGCCGATAGTTCAACAGGCTATTAAAGAGCGGGATCTCCCCCTGCACCCCACTGCAACGCTGGACCAGCGCCAGTGATGCGTGTTCATGCTCCAATAGTCCGGCGAGTCGGGTATGTGCTGCCTGTACGCTGTCCCGTACCGGGGTCTCATCGATATCCAGCCGCAACGGCAAGGTATTAATAAACAGCCCCATGCCATTGTCGGCGCCTTCACCTGCCTGCATCCGTCCAAACAGCACGGTGCCGAACACCACTTTCTCCTGACCGCTGGTACGCGATAATACTTGCGCCCAGGCGAGATGACACAGTGATGCCAGGCTCACACCCAAACATCGGGCCTGGCTGCGCAGACGATCATTCAACTCAGTTGTCAACATACGATGCGATTGCGTCACCTGCAAGCCATCACGATGCACCTCCGCCAGCCCAAATGGCAGGGTCGGTTCATCTACCTCAGCTAACATGTCAGTAAAGAAGCGGGTATGTTCTGCCTGACTGACCCCCAGACGGGCCTGCGCTACCAGATGGCGGAAAGGTGTCGGCGCAGGCAGGCTCTCTTCCTGACCAGCAAGATACGCCTGCACTTCACGGCTCATCACGTCCAGCGTGGTATGGTCACCAATCAGGTGATGCAACAGTTGCAGTACGTTCCAGCGGCCATCGGTATCCTGCGCCACCACAAAACGCAATAACGGTGCCTGATTCAGGTCAATACGATGCCGGCGTGGATCAAAACGTTCAGCTAACTGGTCGCTAATAAGTCCATCAGTCGGATCTAAGGTCAGTTCAGTCATTGATAAAGCTGCCCGACGTAAAACCACTTGAACCGGCGCAGATAATCCCTGCCAGATAAAGGCGGTACGCAAGATGTCATGGCGATCAACCACCTGTTGAACCGCAGCCAAATAACGGTTCAACAGAGACCTGTCAGTAAAAATCATCTGCTCAATCAGCAGATACGGGTCGCCCTGATCCGCCAGCAAATGGTGGAACAAAATACCATCCTGCAATGGCGACAGGGCATAGATATCCTGAATATTGGCGATCCCACCCGGCACCTGTCCGACAATGAAGTCAATTTCAGGCTGGGTCAGATCAATCAGCGGCAACATCTCCGGTGTGAGTGTTGTCGTTGCTGGCGTAATGACATTCGGTGGTATCACTACAGCCTGGTGACGCCCCAGTGTTTGCGCCAGCTCAGACAACACTGGCAAGTGGAACAAGTCACGCACCGCCAGCGTTAGCCCCAGGTTACGCAGGCGTTCAATCATCTGTACCGCCAGCAGAGAATGACCGCCCAGTGCAAAGAAGCTATCGTGCCGGCTGATCTGTTCAATCCCCAACAACTCACGCCAAATGGCCGCCAACGCGGTTTCTGTCGCCCCTTGCGGCGCTACATAGATCTGACGGGCAAAAGCTTCACCATCCGGTGCCGGCAACGCCCGGCGATCCAGTTTACCGTTCTGGGTCAGTGGAAACGCATCCAGACGCACAAAGGCCGTTGGTACCATATAATCAGGCAATTGTGTGCTCAGATAGGCACGCAGATTGACAGCTAATCGGTCATCCACCTCCGCCACCACATAAGCGACCAGATGCTTGTCCAGCCCATCACCTAACGCCAGTACCTGCGCTTCACTCACCGCTGGATGTTCAGTCAAACGTGCCTCGATTTCCCCCGGTTCAATCCGGAAGCCCCGGATTTTAACCTGCTGGTCATTACGGCCAACGAACACCAGATTGCCATCCGGCAGATAACGGGCCAAATCCCCGGTACGGTACATTCGCGCCTCCGGAACATCGCTAAACGGATCTGTCAGAAAACGTTCCGCCGTCAGTTCAGGGCGGTTCAGATAACCCCGCGTCACACCCGCACCGCCAATATATAGCTCACCGATAGCTCCCAAAGGCACCGGCTGACCATAAGCATCCAGCAGATAAACCCGTGTGTTGGCTGTCGGCGCCCGATAGGAACCCCTGTATCTGCATAGCCTGACGGACAATGCCAAGTCGTGGCGCAAACGGTGATTTCCGTCGGACCATAAGCATTGAACAGCGTTGCCTGACTGCTCAGTGCCTGAAGTAAAGCCGCACTGGGGGCTTCACCACCGAGTATCAATGTCGGTTTTATCGTTATCACTGGCAAATCAGTCCCATCACGCAACAAAGCCGGAGTCAGGCAAGCATGTGTCACCGCTTGTTCCTCCAAATAATGCCAAAGACGACGCAAATCCTGACGAACCGTATCGACGGGAATGTCTAAAGCCGCACCACCGCACAGCGCCATCATGATTTCCCAGACACTGGCATCAAAGCCAAATGAAGCAAACTGCAACATCCGGCTACCGGCACGAATATCGAACTGGGTAATTTTATCCCCGATAAGATTGACCAACCCACGATGCTCCACCATCACCCCTTTCGGCGTGCCGGTCGAGCCAGAGGTGTAAATCACATACGCCAGATGCCGTGCGGTCAATGCAGGTACCTGTGGGTTACTGCCCGGCTGGTCCGGTAGTGAATTCGGATCAAGTACCGTCAGTCTCGAAACTTTCTCACCCAGCGCGACACATCCAGCATTATCCGCCAACAAGATAACCGGCGCGGCATCAATCAGAATATGCGTCAGACGTTCACCAGAATAGGCTGGGTCCAGTGGCACATAAGCGCCCCCCGCTTTCATTACCGCCAGCAATCCCACCACCATCGCCGGTGAACGTGCCACACAAATCGCCACCCGCTGGTCGGGTTCTACCCCCAGCGCAATCAGTTGATGGGCCAGCCGGTTGGCGCGGGCATTCAGTTCGGCATAGCTGAGAGTCTGGTCTTCATGCACCAGCGCTATAGCATCCGGGTTTTTCTCTGCCTGTTGTTCAAATAACTGATGGATACACAACGCGTCAGGATAAGCTGTTTCAGTCGCATTCCAAGTTTCCAGCAATAACCTGCGCTCCACCGGGGCCAAAATATCAATTTCCCCGACCCGCTGTTGAGAGTGAGTCACCATCGCTTGTAGTACCGAGTGTAAATATCCTGCGTGTCGTTCGATTGTCGATTGATCAAACAGGGCGGTGGCATAACTCAAACCACCTACAATCCGGCCCTCTTCCTCAGACAGGTTTAGTTCGAGATCAAATTTGACAACATCAAAGTCTTGATCAGCCGGTGAGACTACCAGCCCCGGTAATTGCCATTCTGTGTTCTCATTGTTCTGCCAGGCAAACATCACCTGGAATAGCGGGGTATGCGCCAATTGGCGTGGTGGTTGCACAATCTCCACCACCTGCTCAAACGGTAAATCCTGGTGCTCCTGTGCCGCCAGTGCAGTTTGCCGCACACGCGCCAGCAACTCCGTCACGGTCAGTTCACCCGATAAGTCAATGCGTAAGGCCAGCGTATTGACAAAGAAGCCGATCAGGGATTCCACTTCCTGGCGACTGCGGCCTGCACTCGGTGTACCAATAACCAAATCCTCCTGACCGGATAAACGCGACAGGACCATCGCCCAAGCTGACAACAGTGTCATAAATAACGTGACACCGTGCTGTTCACTCAGACGTTTGAGAGATGTCGTCAATTCCGCATCCAGCTTGATGGGCACAATATTCCCGGCAAACGACTGTTCAGACGGACGTGGCCGGTCAGCAGGCAGATCCAGCAGTACCGGCGCATCAGCCAACATGGTACGCCAATAATCAGATTGAACCTGGACACGTTCAGCCGATAGCCACTGACGCTGCCAGGCTGCATAATCAGGATATTGAATCACTAACGGGGGCAACGGATCAGATTGTTTCGCCAGAAAAGCCGTATAGAGTGCGCTCAGTTCACGTATCAGCACATTGACAGACCAGCCATCGGAAATAATGTGATGTTGGGTGAACAAAAACTGATATTCATCATCCATAAGCCGGATGAGAGAGGCGCGGATGAGCGGTCCACTATTGAGATCAAATGGCGTATAAGCCTCCTCTGTACTTAAACGTTCAAGTACCGTTTCAACATTCGGGATACCACGCAGATCATGTTGAGACAACGGCAAACCGCCGTCTGGCCCCAACAGTTGCACTTGTGGCTGACCGTTAACGGAGACGAAGACGGAACGTAACGCTTCATGACGGGCAAACAAGGCGTTAAGCGCCTGCTGCCAAGCAGCAATATCCAACTGACCACGTAAATGCAGAGCAACCGGGATATGATAGGTATCACTAACGCCATTAAATTGAGCGAGGAACCACAAACGTTGTTGAGCAAATGACAGCGGCAACATACCCTCGCGGGATATCGACATAATCGCAGGCAATGTCCCGCCTTGTTTATCAAGCCGGGCGCTGATCTCCTCAGCAAAGGCAGCCAGAGAAGGGGATTTAAACAACGTGGTCAGCGGCAATTCGATACCTAAAGCCGCTACACGGTTCATTACCCGTACCGCCAACAACGAATGGCCGCCCAGCGCAAAGAAATTATCATGCCGGCTGATCTGTTCAATTCCCAGTATTTCACGCCAGATAGCCGCCAGCGCAATTTCAGCCTCCCCTTGCGGGGCTTCATAGATTTGACGGGCAAAGGCTTCCTCACTTGGCGCCGGTAAACCCCGGCGATCCAACTTACCATTAGGGGTTAACGGAAAGGCATCCAAACGGACAAAAGCCGCCGGTACCATATAATCAGGCAAAACTGCGCTCAAGTGGGCACGTAAACGGTTAACCAACCCGTCATCCGCTGACGCCGCCACATAGGCAACCAGCCGTTTATTCTGTCCGTCGCCTAACGCCAGTACCAGCGCTTCCCTCACCACCGGGTGCTCTGTTAGCCGAGCTTCGATTTCCCCCGGTTCAATCCGGAAGCCCCGGATTTTAATCTGTTGGTCACTACGGCCAACGAACACCAAATTGCCGTCCGGCAGGTAGCGAGCCAAATCTCCGGCGCGGTACATGCGGGCATTCGGCACATCACTAAACGGGTCGATAAGGAAACGCTCAGCAGTCAGTTCAGGGCGGTTCAGATAACCACGTGCAACACCCGCGCCGCCAATATACAGCTCACCTATGCACCCCAACGGCACCGGCTGACTATCAGCATCTAGCAAGTAAATCTGCGTGTTAGCCGTTGGACGCCCAATAGGCACTTCCGTATCCATATAGTCTGACGGATAATGCCAAGTCGTGGCACAAACCGTTATCTCTGTCGGCCCATACGCATTGAACAGGGTTGCCTGACCACATAATGTCCCCAACAGCGCTGCACTGGGGGCTTCCCCTCCCAGTATCAAAGTCGGTTTTATCGCTATCGCCGGTAAATCAGCACCATCCCGAAGCAGGGCCGGCGTCAGGCAGGCGTGAGTTATCGATTGTTCCTCCAGATAGTACCAGAGGCGGCGCGGGTCCTGACGAACTGTATCGATAGGAATATCCAGACAAGCCCCACTCCCCAACGCCATCATGATTTCCCAGACACTGGCATCGAAACTAAATGAGGCAAACTGCAACATCCGGCTACCGGCATGAATATCAAACTGGGTGATTTTTTCCTGAATAAGATTGACCAGCCCACTATGTTCGATCATGACGCCTTTCGGCGTTCCCGTCGAGCCGGAGGTGTAAATTACATACGCCAAATGCTGTGAGGTCAGCGTAGGTCTCTGCGGGTTACTGCTTAGCTGGTCAAACAGAGTATTCGGGTCGAGCACAGTCTGTTCTGCCAGTACTTTCTCACCTAATGCTGTACGTCCGACCTCATCCACCAACAAAATAGCTGGCGCGGCATCCATCAGAATATGCGCCAGGCGCTCGCCCGGATAAGCCGGGTCCAACGGTACATAGGCTCCACCGGCTTTTAGTACCGCCAACAATCCCACCACCATCGCCGGTGAACGAGACACGCAAATCGCTACCCGTTGGTCCGGTTCTACCCCTAGTGCAATCAATTGATGAGCCAGCCGGTTAGCACAGGCATTCAACTCCGCATAACTGAGAGTCTGATTTTCATACACTAATGCTGTGGCATCTGGGTTTTTCTCCACCTGTTGTTCAAACAACTGATGAATACATAATTGGTCAAGATACGCGGTTTCAGTGGCATTCCAAGTCTCCAGCAACAATTTCCGTTCTATTTCTGGCAAAATGTTTAGCGCCCGTACCGGTGTCTCAGGGGCTTGTTCAAGCACCTCTGCCAGACTTTCCAGCGCCTGTTGCATATAACCGCATATTCTTTCCGGATCAAACGGTTGTACCGCCTGAACCGTCAGCCCCAGAGATTCACCAAAATCCTCCATCGATAGCGTTAATGAATAGTTGGTCCGTTCCTGCCCGCTAAGAAACTCAATACCACTGATGAATTCATCCGACATTACCGGCAAGGCATTATGCCGATAGTTCAACAAGCTATTAAAGAGGGGGATCTCACCCTGCACACTACTGCAACGCTGGGCCAGCGCCAGTGAAGCATGTTCATGTTCTAATAGTCCGGCCAGTCGGGTATGTGCTGCCTGCACACTGTCCCGTACCGGGGTATTATTGATATCTAATCGCAACGGCAAGGTATTGATAAACAGCCCCATGCCATTGTCTGCCCCTTCACCGGCCTGCATTCGTCCAAACAGCACGGTGCCGAACACCACTTTTTCCTGTCCACTGGTACGCGACAACACCTGCGCCCAAGCCAAATGGCACAGCGCTGCCAGACTGACACCCAAATGTCGGGCCTGACTACGCAGGCGGTCATTTAAGGCAGCCGTCAGCATCCGGTGCGATTCCGTCACCTGCGAGCCATCACGATGCACCTCCGTCAAACCAAACGGCAAGGTCGGTTCATCTACCGCCGCTAACATGTCAGTAAAGAAACGGGTGTGTTCCTCCTGACTCACACCTAACCGGGCCTGAGCCACCAGATTACGGAAAGGGACAGGCACCGACAGGCGGTTCCCTTGTCCGGCAAGGTAGACCTGCACTTCACGATTCATTATATCCAGCGTGGTATGATCGCCAATCAGGTGATGCTGCAATTGCAGCAAAATCCAACGGCCATCGGTTTCCTGCGCCGCCACAAAGCGCAATAACGGGGCTTCGTTCAGGTCGAGACGATGCTGACGCGGATCAAAGCGCCGGGTTAACTGGTCACTGACCGGACCGTCAGCCGGGTTTAATGCCAGTTCAGTCACCGACAAAGCGGCCTGACGCAAAACCACCTGTGCCGGGCCTGACAATCCCTGCCAGATAAAGGCGGTACGCAAGATGTCATGACGATCAACCACCTGTTGTACCGCCGCCAGATAACGATCCAACAGAGTCCGGTCAGCAAAGGCCATCTGACCCATCAACAGATACGGGTCACCTTCGCTTGCCAATAGATGATGAAATAAAATGCCATCCTGTAACGGCGACAAGGCATAAATATCCTGAATATTGGCAACCCCGCCCGGGATCTGTCCGATGATAAGATCAATTTCAGGCTGGGTCAGGTTAATCAGCGGTAACATCGCCGGCGTGATTGTCGTCGTCGCTGGCGTAATCATATTCGATGGCACCCCCACAACCAGTTGCTGCCTCAGAGTTTGCGCCAAATCTGACAATACCGGCGACTGGAACAGGTCACGCACCGCCAGTGTCAGCCCCAGGTGACGCAGACGTTCAATCATCCGCACAGCAAGCAGAGAATGGCCGCCCAGCGCGAAGAAGCTATCGTGCCGACTGACCTGTTCTATGCCCAGCAATTCACACCAAATCGCTGCCAGCGCTATTTCCGTTTCCCCCAGGGGCGCCGCATAAACCTGACGGGCAACGGCTTCACTATCCGGTGCCGGTAGCGCCCGACGATCCAGCTTACCGTTCGACGTTAACGGGAACGCGTCCAGCCGCACAAAAGCTGACGGCACCATATAGTCAGGTAACATTTTACTCAGGTGAGTACGCAAACTATTCACCAACCCGTCGTTTACTGGCGCCACCACATAAGCAACCAAACGTTTGTCCTGCCCATCTCCCAGCGCCAGCACAGCCGCCTCACGCACCGCCGAATGCTCTATCAGACGTGTCTCAATTTCCCCCGGTTCAATGCGGAAACCGCGGATTTTAACCTGCTGGTCATTGCGGCCCAAAAACTCCAGGTTCCCATCCGACAGGTAGCGGGCTAAATCCCCGGTACGGTACATACGGGCGCCCGGTTGATCACTAAACGGATCAGCCAGGAAACGTTCCGCCGTCAGTTCAGGGCGATTCAGATAACCCCGTGCTACACCGCCGCCCCCAACATACAACTCACCGGTTACCCCTAACGGCACCGGCTGACCGTATTTATCCAACAGATAGAGGGTTAAATCCGGAATACGCGTACCAATAGGACTGGTTATCTGCTCCACATCATGCGAATTCAGTTCCCGATAAGTCACATGAACCGTTGTCTCCGTGATACCGTACATATTCACCAGCCTTGGTGAGGTCTCTTCACGCAGGCGATACCACGGTCGCAACATACCCGGATCGAGGGCTTCTCCCCCAAAGATGATATAACGCAACTGGTCCGGTAATGGATTGGCGGCATAACTGGCAATAAAGGCTTTGAAAGCGCTCGGCGTCTGATTCAACACCGTGATACCGTGCTGACACACGAATTGATGCAGCTCTTGAGGGGAGCGGGCAATCTCGTGTGGGACCAGAACCAGTTTAGCGCCATAGCGTAACGCTCCCCATAATTCCCATACCGAAAAGTCAAACGCAATGGAATGGAACAGGCACCAAACATCTTGCCGGTTAAAGTGATACCAGGATTCAGTCGCCTCAAACAAACGCAGGATATTACGGTGCTCAACCATCACCCCCTTCGGTGTCCCTGTCGAACCCGAGGTGTAAATCACATACGCCAAGTGCCGGGAAGTCAACACGGGTATCTGTGGGTTACTGTCCGGCTGATCAGGCAAGGTATTGGGGTCAAGCACAGTCAAAGCGGCCAGCGTTTTCTCGCCCAGCACATCACGTCCGATATCATCCGCCAGCACCATAGCCGGAGCAGCATCGGTCATAATATGTGTCAAACGCTCCCCGGTATAAACCGGGTCCAACGGCACATAAGCGCCACCGGCTTTCAGTATTGCCAACACCCCCACTACCATTGCCGGCGAACGTGACACGCAAATCGCCACTCGCTGATCCGGCTCTACGCCCAGCGCAATAAGCTGATGAGCCAGCCGGTTAGCGCGGATATTTAATTCGGCATAACTGAAGGTCTGCTCTTCATACACTAACGCTATCGCATCCGGGGTTTGCTCCACCTGTTGTTCAAATAGCTGATGAATACACAACTGGTCAGGATACGCGGTTTCTGTCGCGTTCCAAGTTTTTAACAACAACGTACGCTCCGCTTCCGGCAGAATTTCCAATGCCCGAACGGGTATTTCCGGCGTTTGCTCCAGGGCCGCCGCCAGACTTTCCAGCGCCTGCTGCATATAACCGCATAAACTTTCCGGATCAAATGGCTGCACCACCTGAGCAGTCAACCCCAGGGATTCGCCAAAATCTTCCACCGACAGCACAAACGGATAGTTGGTCCGTTCCTGTCCGCCAAGAAACTCAATACCACTGATGATTTCATCCGACGTTGCCGACAAAGTATTATGCCGATAGTTCAACAGGCTATTAAAGAGCGGGATCTCCCCCTGCACCCCACTGCAACGCTGGGCCAGCGCCAGTGACGCGTGCTCATGCTCCAATAGTCCGGCGAGTCGGATATGGGCTGCCTGTACGCTGTCCCGTACCGGGGTTTCATCGATATTCAACCGCAACGGCAGGGTATTAATAAACAGCCCCATGCCATTGTCAGCGCCTTCCCCCGCTACCATGCGCCCAAACAGTACGGTACCAAACACCACTTTCTCCTGACCGCTGGTACGCGATAATACCTGTGCCCAGGCCAGATGACACAGCGCAGCCAGACTAACGCCCAGACGTCTCGCCTGACTGCGCAGACGGTCATTCAGCCCAGCAGTCAACATCCGGTGTGATTCCGTCACCTGCGAACCATCACGATACACTTCCGTCAAACCAAACGGCAATGTCGGTTCATCTACCTCAGCTAACATGTCAGTAAAGAAACGGGCGTGCTCTTCCTGACTGACCCCCAACCGGACCTGAGCTACCAGATTGCGGAAAGGAGCCGGCGCCGGCAGGCGGTTCCCTTGTCCGGCAAGGTACGCTTGCACTTCGCGATCCATCACGTCCAGCGTGGTATGATCGCCAATCAGGTGATGCTGTAGTTGCAGTAAGATCCAACGTCCATCGGTATCCTGCGCCACCACAAAGCGCAATAACGGCGCCTTACTCAGGTCAAGACGATGATGACGTGGGTTAAAACGTTGAGTTAACTGGCCGCTGATCGATCCGTCAGATGGCTCCAACGTCAGTTCAGTCACCGATAAAGTGGCCTGACGCCAGACTACCTGAGCCGGTGCGGATAATCCCTGCCAGATAAAAGCCGTACGCAAGATGTCATGGCGATCCACCACTTGTTGAACCGCGGCCAGATAACGATCCAGCAGCGACCTTTCAGCAAAGGCCATCTGACTGACCACCAGATACGGGTCGCCTTCGTTTTCCAACAAATGATGGAACAAAATACCGTCCTGCAATGGCGACAAGGCATAGATATCCTGGACATTAGCGATCCCGCCCGGCACCTGTTCAACAATATGGTCAATCTCAACCTGAGTCAGATCGATCAGCGGCAACATTTCCGGGGTGATTGCAGTAGTCTCCGGTGTAATGACATTAACCGGTACCATCACAATCTGGCGCTGCCCCAGTGTTTGCGCCAGTTCAGACAGCACTGGAGATTGGAACAGATCACGCACAGCCAGCGTCAGCCCAAGGTTACGCAGACGCTCAACCATCCGTATCGCAAGCAGCGAGTGACCACCCAAGGCAAAAAAGCTGTCATACCGGCTGACCTGTTCAATCCCCAGTAATTCACGCCAAATCGTCGCTAGGGCCATTTCCGTTTCGCCTTGCGGCGCTTCGTAAACCTGACGAGCAAACGCCTCTTCGTCCGGTACCGGTAGCGCCCGACGATCCAACTTACCGTTCGGGGTCAACGGCAACATATCCAGACGCACAAAGGCCGACGGCACCATGTAGTCAGGTAAAATGGCTCTCAGATGGGTACGCAGGCTGTTAGCCAACGCCTTACCCGCTGGCGCCACGACATAAGCGACCAAACGCTTATCTTGCCCGTCACCCAGCGCCAACACCGTAACGTCACGCACGTCCGGGTACTCTGCCAGACGGGTTTCAATTTCCCCCGGTTCAATACGAAAACCACGGATTTTAACTTGCTGGTCGTTACGGCCAAGGAATTCCAGGTTGCCATTCGGCAGATAGCGGGCCAAATCACCGGTACGGTACATACGGGTACCTGACAGTGCACTGAAGGGGTCCGGCATAAAACGTTCCACACTCAATGCCGGCCGGTTTAGATAACCGCGAGCCACGCCAACACCGCCAATATAGATTTCACCCATACTGCCCAGCGGCACAGGTTGACCATATCTGTCCAGCAGGTAAATACAGGTATTTTTAACCGGCCGGCCTATAGAACAAGCATCTGCCGGCGATAATATCTCCTTGCAGGTTGCAATCACGGTATTTTCAGTCGGGCCATAGGTATTTAACAGCCGCGGCCGATGGGTTTCTTGGGTAAACCACGCCTGAATTGCGCTCTTCTGTACCGCCTCACCACCAATAATGACTAACCTGAGGCAATCCGGCAGCGGTAATGTGTCGTTTCTGGTCGCCAGTTCAGACCAGAATAACGTCGGCAGAGACATCATCGTGATACGGTTTTGCCGGGTTAATGTGATGAATCCCTGTACAGAAGCCAGCCAACTATCATCACGAATGACCAACGTCGCGCCGTTACACAATGACGAGAAAAATTCTTCTACCGAAGCATCAAAGGCAAAAGAAGCAAATTGCAACACCCGATCTTGCGCAGTCACCGCATAGGTCTCATTAAAACCCAGATGACGTTGATAAACCGCTTGATGCTCCACCATTACCCCTTTCGGCATACCGGTCGAACCAGAGGTATAGATGACATAAGCCAGATGCTGCGGCGTCAACGCAGATACCTGTGGGTTGCTGTCCGGTTGATCCGGCAACGTATTCGGGTCAAACACAGTCAGCGCGGCAAGCATCTTCTCACCCAATGCGGCTCGCCCGCCTTGATCAGCCAATACCACTAACGGGGCAGCATCATTTAATATATGCGTCAAACGCTCGCCCGGATAGGTTGGATCCAGCGGAACATAAGCCCCACCCGCTTTCAACACCGCCAACAACGCCACCACCATCGCCGGTGAACGTGACACGCAAATCGCCACCCGCTGGTCGGGTACGACGCCCAGCGCAATCAACTGATAGGCCAGACGGTTGGCACGGGTATTCAACTCGGCATAACTGAGGGTCTGCTCTTGATACTCCAACGCTGTCGCGTCAGGGGTTTTCTCCACCTGTTGTTCAAACAATTGATGAACGCATAACGGGTCAGGATACGCGGTTTCTGTCGCGTTCCAGGTTTCCAGCAACAGCTGGCGCTCCACCGGTGCAAGGATATCAATTTCACCTACCGGTAGCTGAGGGTTAACAACCATCGCTTGCAGTACGGTGCGCAGATATCCTACCTGCCGCTCAATGGTCGGTTGATCAAATAGGGCCGAGGCATAACTCAGCGTCCCCACAATTCTGTCATCCACCTCAGACATGTCCAGTTCGAGATCAAACTTAACCCTATCAAGAACTGGCTCAACAGGTGAGACAGCCAGCCCCGGCAATCGCCATTCTGTGTTCTCATTGTTCTGCCAAGCAAACATCACCTGAAACAGCGGCGTATGCGCCAGTCGACGCGGCGGTTGTACAATTTCCACCACCTGTTCAAATGACAAATCCTGATGCTCCTGTGCTGCTAATGCGGTTTGCCGTACACGCGCCAGCAACTCAGTCACGGTCAGCTCACCCGATAAATCCATGCGCAAGGCTAGTGTATTGACAAAGAATCCGATCAGCGATTCCACCTCCTGGCGACGACGGCCTGCACTCGGTGTACCAATAACCAGATCTTGCTGGCCTGACAAACGCGACAAGACCACAGCCCAGGCGGACAACAGCGTCATGAACAACGTGACACCCTGCTGCTCACTCAGGTGTTTGAGAGATTTTGTTAATTCCGTATCCAGATTGATGGGCACAACATTCCCGACAAACGACTGCTCAGACGGACGTGGCCGATCTGTCGGCAAATCCAGCAGAACTGGCGCATCGGCCAACATAGTACGCCAATAGTCAGATTGAACCTGGACACGTTCAACCGACAACCACTGACGCTGCCACGCGGCGTAATCCGGGTATTGAATCGCCTGCGGGGGCAGCGGATCAGATTGTGCTGCCGAAAAAGCCGTATAGAGGGCGCTGAGTTCGCGTATCAGCACATTGACAGACCAGCCATCGGAAACAATGTGATGCTGAGTGAGCAGAAACTGATATTCATCATCCGCGAGCCGGATGAGAGAGGCACGGATGAGCGGTCCACTACTGAGATCAAATGGTGTATAAGCCTCTCCGGCGCATAGACGTTCAAGTCTCGCTTCGGCATCCGGGAGCCCTCGCAGATCATGTTGAGACAACGGTAACCCACTATCCACAGCCAACAGTTGTACTTGTGGCTGACCGTCAACGGAGACAAAGACAGAGCGTAACGCTTCATGACGGGCAAACAAGGCGTTAAGCGCCAGCTGCCAGGCAGCAATATTCAATTGACCTCGTAAATGCAGAGCGACTGGAATATGGTAGGTATCACTGGCGCCCTCAAACTGCGCCAAGAACCACAAACGCTGTTGAGCAAATGACAGCGGCAATTTCCCCTCACGGGATATCGGCACAATAGCGGGTAATATACAACCCTGTTCACCCCTCCAGTTATTCACCGCCTCAGCAAAAGCTTTCAAAGAAGGCGACTTAAACAATGTGGTTAACGGCAGTTCGATACCGAAAGCCGCTATCCGATTCATCACCCGAACCGCCAACAGCGAATGGCCGCCCAAGGCAAAAAAATTATCATGCCGACTGATCTGTTCAATTCCCAGCACTTCATGCCAAATAGCCGCCAACGCAATTTCAGTCTCCCCTTGCGGGGCTTCATAGATCTGACGGGCAAAAGCTTCCTCACTTGGTGCCGGTAAACCCCGGCGATCCAACTTACCATTAGGGGTTAACGGAAAGGCATCCAAACGGACAAAAGCCGCCGGTACCATATAATCAGGCAAAACCGCGCTCAAGTGGGCACGTAAACTGTTAATCAGTCCGTCATCCGTTGGCGCCGCCACATAGGCTACCAACCGTTTATCAGCCCCTTCATCCAAAGCCACTACCAACGCTTCACTCACCGCCGGGTGCTCCATTAGCCGGGCTTCAATCTCCCCCGGTTCAATCCGGAAGCCACGGATTTTAATCTGCTGGTCATTACGGCCGACAAACACCAAATTACCGTCCGGCAGGTAACGGGCCAAATCTCCAGTGCGATACATCCGGGCATCTGACGCATGACTAAACGGATCTGCCAGAAAACGTTCAGCAGTCAATTCTGGACGGTTCAGATAGCCACGGGCAACACCTGCGCCGCCAATATACAACTCACCCACTCCCCCCAGCGGCACCGGCTGACCATCAGCATCCAACAGATAAACCCGTGTGTTAGCTATTGGGCGCCCGATAGACACCTCGGTATCCGTATAGTCTGGCGGACAATGCCAAGTCGTAGCACATACCGTCATTTCTGTCGGACCATATGCATTGAACAGATTTACCCGGCCACTCATAGCCTGAAGCAACGCCACACTGGGCGCTTCACCCGCCAGTACCAATGTTGGTTTTATCGTTATCGCCGGTAAGTCAGTACCATCCCGAAGCAGGGCCGGTGTCAGACAGGCGTGCGTCACCGCCTGTTCTTCTAAGTAACTCCAGAGATGGTAAGGATCCTGACGAACTGTATCGGCAGGGATCGCCAAGCTAGCCCCACTACTCAACGCTATCATGATTTCCCAGACACTGGCATCAAAACCAAATGAAGCGAACTGCAACATCCGGCTGGTTACTCGCATGTTAAGCCGGATAATTTGTGCCAAGGCCAGATTGACCACTCCACGATGCTCCACCATCACCCCTTTTGGCGTACCGGTCGAACCCGAGGTGTAAATCACATAGGCCAGGTGTCGTGAAGTCAACTCCGGTATCTGTGGATTGCTATCCAACTGGTCAGAATGGGTATTTGGATCGATTACCATCAGGTCTGCCAGCGCCTTCTCCCCCAACGTTGTACGTCCGACATTATCCGCCAGCAAAATAGTTGGCGCGGCATCCATCAGAATATGCGCCAAGCGCTCGCCCGGATAAGCCGGGTCCAACGGTACATAGGCCCCACCGGCTTTTAGTACTGCCAACAACCCCACCACCATTGCCGGTGAACGTGACACACAAATCGCCACCCGCTGGTCCGGCTCTACGCCCAACGCAATCAGTTGGTGAGCCAACCGGTTGGCACAGCTATTCAGTTCTGCATAACTGAGAGTCTGATTTTCATACACCAATGCCGTGGCATCCGGATTTTTCTCCGCCTGCTGTTCAAACAACTGATGAATACATAACTGGTCAGGATACTCAGTTTCAGTGACATTCCAGGTTTCCAGCAACAGTTCCCGTTCTACTTCTGGCAAAATATTCATTGCCCGTACCGGTGTTTCTGGAGCATGTTCAAGAGCCTCGATCAAACTTTCCAGCGCTTGTTGCATATAGCCGCATATCCTTTCCGGATCAAATGGTTGTACCGCCTGAGCAGTCAGCCCCAGGGATTCACCAAAATCCTCCACCGACAGCGCTAACGGATAGTTGGTACGTTCTTGTCCACCAAGAAACTCAATACCGCTAATGATTTCATCCGACGTTGACGGTAAATCACTATGCCGATAGTTCAACAGGCTATTAAAAAGGGGGATCTCACCCTGCACATCGCTGCAACGCTGGGCCAGCGCCAATGACGCATGCTCATGCGCTAATAATCCGGCCAATCGGGTATGTGCTGCCTGCACACTATCCCGCACCGGGGTCTCATCCATATCCAGTCGCAACGGTAACGTATTGATAAACAATCCCATGCCGCTGTCAGCCCCGTCTCCCGCCTGCATCCGCCCAAACAGCACAGTGCCGAACACCACTTTTTCCTGTCCGCTGGTACGCGACAATACCTGTGCCCAAGCCAAATGACACAGGGGGGCCAGACTGACACCCAAACGTCGAGCCTGGCTGCGCAAACGGTCATTCAAAGCAGCCGTCAGCATCCGGTGCGATTCTGTCACCTGCGAGCCATCACGATGCACCTCCGTCAAACCAAACGGCAGAGTCGGTTCATCCACACCAGCCAACATATCGGTAAAGAAACGGGCGTGTTCTTCCTGACTGATACCTAGCCGAACCTGAGCCACCAGATTGCGGAAAGGGACTGGCGCCGGCAGGCTGTTCCCCTGTCCTGCAAGGTACGCCTGTACTTCACGATTCATCACATCCAGCGTGGTATGGTCGCCAATCAGGTGATGCATCAGTTGCAGCAGGAGCCAACGGCCATCAGTTTCTTGCGCCGCCACAAAGCGCAATAACGGTGCTTCGTTCAGATCGAGACGATAATGACGCGGATCAAAGCGCTGAGCTAACTGGTCGCTAACCAGACCATCAACCGGGTTTAATACCAGTTCAGTCACCGACAAGGTGGCCTGACGCAAAACCACCTGCGCCGGAACTGACAGTCCTTGCCAGATAAAAGCAGTACGTAAGATATCGTGCCGATCAACTACCTGTTGCACCGCCGCCAAATAACGGTCTAACAGAACCCGGTCAGCAAAGGCCATTTGACTCGTCAATAAATACGGATCACCTTCGTTTGCCAACAAATGATGAAATAAAATACCATCCTGCAACGGTGACAATGCATAGATATCCTGAATATTGGCGATACCGCCCGGTACTTGTTCGACGATAAGATCAATTTCAGGCTGGGTCAGGTTAATCAGCGGCAACATCGCCGGAGTGAGTGTCGTCGTCGCTGACGTAATCACATTCGGCGGCACGACTACAATCTGATGCTGTCCCAGTGTTTGCGCCAGTTCAGCTAGCACCGGCGATTGAAACAGGTCACGCACCGTCAACGTCAACCTAAGATGACGCAGGCGTTCAACCATTCGTATCGCAAGCAATGAATGACCACCCAAGGCAAAAAAGCTGTCATACCGGCTGACCTGTTCAATCCCCAGTAATTCACGCCAAATTGCCGCCAGCAACATCTCCATTTCTCCTTGGGGTGCTGCATAAACCTGACGGGCAAAGGCTGCATTGCCCGGGGCTGGCAGTGCCTGGCGATCCAACTTACCATTAGGAGTTAACGGAAAAGCATCCAACTGCACAAAGGCCGTCGGCACCATATAATCAGGCAAAATAGTTTGCAGGTGAGCACGCAAACTGTTCGCCAGCCCGTCACCCTCTGGCGCCACCACATAGGCAACCAGGCGCTTGTCATGACCATCACCTAGCGCTAATACTGTGGCTTCTCGCACCGTCGGATGTTCTATCAGCCGCGCTTCAATTTCCCCCGGCTCAATTCGGAAGCCCCGGATCTTAATCTGCTGATCATTACGACCGACAAACAACAAATTGCCATCCGGCAAATAACGCGCCAAATCGCCAGTGCGGTACATCCGAGCATCCGGCGTATCACTAAACGGATCCGCCAGAAAACGTTCAACGGTCAGCTCAGAACGGTTCAGGTAGCCACGGGCAACACCCGCACCGCCAATATACAGCTCACCCACGCCCCCCAACGGCACCGGCTGACCATCAGCATCCAACAGATAAACCCGCGTATTAGCCGTTGGACACCCGATAGGCACCTCTGAATCTGCGTAGTCTGACGGACAATGCCAGGTCGTGGCACAAACCGTTATCTCTGTTGGTCCATACGCGTTGAACAGCGTTGCTCGACCACACAATGCCCGGAGCAGCGCCACACTGGGGGCTTCACCTCCCAGTATCAAGGTCGGTTTTATCGTTATCATCGGTAAATCAGCACCATCCCGAAGCAGGGCTGGTGTTAAACAAGCGTGCGTTATCCCCTGTTCCTCCAGATAACACCAAAGGCGGTGCGGGTCCTGACGAACGATATCAACAGGAATATCCAAAGAAGCACCTCCGCACAACGCCATCATGATTTCCCAGACACTGGCATCAAAACCAAATGAAGCAAACTGCAACATCCGGCTACTAGCGTGAATAGCGAATTGGGTGATTTTATCCCGGATAAGATTGACTAATCCTTGATGTTCAACCATTACTCCTTTCGGCACACCAGTCGAACCGGAAGTGTAAATCACATACGCCAAATGCTGTGAAGTTAATGCCGGTATCTGCGGGTTACTGTCTGGCTGGTCGAATAAGGTATTCGGGTCAAGCACAATCTGTTCTGCCAGTACCTTCTCACCCAACGCTATACGTCCGATATTATCTGCCAACAAAATAGTCGGGGCGGCATCCATTAGAATATGCGTCAGGCGCTCGCCAGAATAAACCGGGTCCAGCGGCACATAAGCCCCACCAGCTTTTAACACCGCCAGCAATCCCACTACCATTGCCGGACAACGCGACACACAAATCGCCACCCGCTGGTCCGGCTCTACACCCAGAGTAATTAACTGATGAGCCAGCCGGTTGGCACAAGCATTCAGTTCCGCATAACTGAGAGTCTGGTTTTCATACACTAACGCTGTCGCGTCCGGGGTTTTCTCCACCTGTTGTTCAAACAACTGATGAATACATAACTCATCAGGATAGGCAATTTCCGTGGCATTCCAAGTTTCTAGCAACAGCGTGCGTTCTGTCTCCGGCAGGATGTTCAGTGCCCGTACAGGTGTCTCCGGGGCCTGCTCAAGGGCCTCCACCAGACTTTCCAACGCCCGTTGCATATAGCCACACACTCGTTCTGAATCAAACGGCTCAACAATTTGAGCAATCAGCTCCAGTGCATCACCAAAATCCTCCATTGATAGCACTAACGGATAGTTGGTCTGCCCCTGTTCCTCAAGGAATTCGATGCCATTGATGATTTCACTTGAAGCCACAGATAATGTGTTATGCCGGTAATTGAACAGAGAACTAAAAAGTGGCACTCCCCGCTGCACACCACTGCAACGCTGAGCCAACACCAGTGAGGCATGTTCATGATCCAGCAACTCAGCTAACCGGTTATGTGCTGTCCGTACACTGTCCCGTACTGAGGTATCATCCATATCCAATCGCAATGGCAAAGTATTGATAAACGGCCCCATGCCGCTATCAGCCCCTTCTCCCGCCTGCATCCGTCCAAATAGTACGGTGCCGAACACGACTTTCTCCTGACCACTGGTACGTGATAACACTTGCGCCCAAGCCAAATGACACAACGCCGCCAGACTCACCTCCAAACGTCTCGCCTGACGACGCAAACGGTCATTCAGCTCAGGGGGCAATATCCAGTGCGCCCCCGTCACTAACGAACCATCACGATATACCTCCGTCAGCCCGAAAGGTAACGTCGGTTCGTCTACCTTAGCCAACATGTCAGTAAAGAAATGAGTATGCTCTTGTTGACTTTCCCCTAGCTGAGTTTGAGCCACCAGATTGCGGAAAGATGCTGGCGCAGGCAAGTTATCCTCCTGCCCAGCAAGGTGCGCCAGCACTTCCCGATTCATCACTTCCATTGTTGTACGGTCGCCAATCAAGTGGTGCTGTAATTGCAGTACATGCCAGCGACCATCGGTTTCCTGCGCCACCGCAAAGCGCAACAACGGGGCCTGACTTAGCTCAAAGCGATACAGACGCGGGTCAAAACGTTGAGCCAATTGCTCACCGGCTGGACCATCAGCTGGGTTCAATGTCAGTTCAGTAACTGATAAAGGCGCTTGACGCCAAACCACCTGAGCCGGTGCGGATAATCCCTGCCAGATAAACGCGGTCCGCAGGATATCATGGCGATTAATGACTTGTTGTACCGCGGCCAGATAGCGGTCCAACAATTCCCGGTCAGCAAAAATCATCGGATAAGCCAACTGATAGGGGTCGCCTTCCTTTGCCAGCAGATGATGAAACAAAATGCCGTCCTGCAAGGGCGACAGAGCATAGATATCCTGAATATTGGCGATCCCGCCCGGTACTTGTTCAACAATATGGTCAATGTCAGTCTGAGTCAGATCAATCAACGGCAACATCGCCGGTGTGAGTTCCGTCGTCGCCGTAGTAATAACGTTCGACGGCGCCACCACTGCCTGATGCCGCCCCAATGTTTGGGTCAATTCTGATAGTACAGGGAATTGGAACAGGTCACGCGCGGCCAGTGTTAATCCCAAACTACGCAAACGTTCAATCATCTGCACACCAAGCAGTGAATGACCACCTAACGCAAAGAAACTGTCATGGCGACTTATTTGCTCGATCCCCAGCAACTCACGCCAGATAGCAGCCAGCGTAATTTCCATCTCACCTTGTGGCGCCTCATAAACCTGACGAGCAAAAGCTTCCACTCCCGGCACCGGTAACGCCCGGCGATCCAACTTACCGTTCGGGGTCAACGGAAAAGCATCCAGACGCACAAAGGCCGACGGTACCATGTAGTCAGGCAACCGAACACGCAAATGTTCACGCAAACTATTAACTAACTCATCATCAGCCCGCGCGACCACATAGGCAACCAAACGCTTGTCCTGCCCGTCCCCCATCGCCAGTACTACAGATTCACTTACCGCAGGATATTCTATCAATCGGGCTTCGATTTCCCCCGGTTCAATACGGAAGCCACGAATTTTCACCTGCTGGTCATTACGACCAATAAATTCCAAATCGCCACCCGGCAGATAACGAGCCAAATCCCCAGTGCGGTACATGCGTGTATCGGGTTTATCACTAAACGGATCGATAAGGAAACGTTCAGCGGTCAATTCAGGGCGATTAAGGTAACCACGGGCCACACCAGCACCACCAACATATAACTCACCCTCCGCCCCCAACGGCACCGGCTGACCATATTTATCTAACAAATAGAGTGTTAAATCGGGAATACGGGTGCCAATAGGACTTACTACCCGCGCCACATCATGGTGATCCAGTTCCCGGTAAGTGACGTGAACCGTGGTCTCCGTGATGCCGTACATATTCACCAACTGAGGTGATCTCTCTTCACGCAGGGCATACCACGGTTTCAGAATAATGGGATCGAGGGCTTCCCCGCCAAAAATGATATAACGCAAGCAGTCCGGTAATGGATTGGCGACATAACTGGCAATAAACGCTTTAAAAGCACTGGGGGTCTGATTCAACACCGTGATACCGTGCTGACACACGAATTGATGCAGTTCTTGAGGTGAACGGGCGATCGCGTGCGGTACCAAAACCAGTTTAGCGCCGTAGCGTAAAGCTCCCCATAATTCCCACACCGAGAAGTCAAACGCAATGGAATGGAACAGGCACCAAACATCTTGCCGGTTAAAGTGATACCAGGATTCAGTCGCGTCAAATAAACGCTGGATATTACGATGTTCCACCATCACCCCTTTCGGCGTGCCGGTTGAGCCGGAGGTGTAAATCACATAGGCCAAATGCTGTGCGGTCAATGCCGGTACTTGTGGGTTACTGTCCGGTCTATCAGGCAGGATATTCGGATCAAGCACCGTCAATCCTGCCAACACCGCCTCTCCCAGTACATCACATCCGGTGTTATCCGCCAGTAAAATAGCCGGAGTAGCATCAGTCAGAATATGTGCCAGACGCTCACCCGTATAAACCGGGTCTAGCGGCACATAAGCGCCACCCGCTTTCAGCACCGCCAACAATGCCGCCACCATTGCCGGTGAACGTGACACACAAATCGCCACCCGCTGGTCCGGTCCGACACCCAATTCAATCAACTGATGAGCCAGCCGGTTGGCGCGAGCATTTAACTCAGCATAACTAAGGGTTTGTTCTTCATACACTAACGCTATCGCATCAGGCGTTTTCTCCGCCTGTTGTTCAAACAACTGATGAATACATAACGCGTCAGGATACGCGGTTTCCGTCGCATTCCAGGTTTCCAGTAACAACGAACGCTCAGTCTCAGGCAACAAATTAAGCTGCCTGATAGGAGTTTCATCCCCCTTTACTTTCGACGATATCAATACCTGTAAATGTTCGCTCATTCGCTGAACGACTTCGGCGCTCAGACGATTTACATCATAGATCCAGCGAAAACCACCCTGAGCATTTATCTGGAGAGTCAGTAATTCACCATGCACCTCCTGATCACACAGTCTGTCATCCCGTATCACAGAGACGGCAATCCGCCACGGTCGGCTTGTTGTTAACTCAGGGATAGCACGCAGTACAGGAGAATGAGAAAGGAGATCACAACTAAATGTATGGTGCTGTGCCAACTGAGCAAGTTCGTCATCAATCCAGTCAGCTACCGCGCACCAAGGCTTATCAAACGCCACCTCAGCAACCATCGGCACCACCGGCGAAAAACCGGTCAACATATCCGGTTTATCTTTTGCCTCATTCACACACCAACCAATCTGGAATTCAGTCTGCTGAGTCAAACGAGCAAGATAAATGACGAATGCTTGTAACAGCGTCCGCCATGCCTCTTCCTCACCGTTTTTGAGCAATGAAGGCTGCCAGGAACTCATTGCCCATTTGGGTTCTGCCTGTTTCCCGACGCTTTCAAAAGGTAACTGAAGGGGTTGCAAAGCAATAAGACGTTCACACCAGAATGATTCACTGGGTGTCAACGCCTGAGGGATATTCTTCACGTTCTGAATCTGTTGTGAAATATCATTCACACGGTTTATGTTCTCTAATGTTTGAGAAGGGAATTCAGCTTTAACAATTCTTTCTTGTTTAACAACGCTATCTTTCATTTACTACTACCTCAACGAATCTGTTCGGAATTTGGAAACTGCCTTGAATGACAGTTATCGCAAGGGTTTTTCTTTTATTTCTTGCTCCCAAGAAATAAAAACCGGCACGCTTGACATCAATTCAAAATATTCAGATATTAGATGTCATAGCCCGGTTAATTACTATTTATTAACAATTTTTCGATGCTAATTTTCTGACAACGAAATAAGAATTTCATATTATCATCTGAAATAAGATATTTAACCTTTCCTATTTCCTTAGATAAATTAAATTAATTTTTTAAATTTTCACTGGACAATACCAAATTATATAACCAAAGATGTAACTGTTAAGGAAAATACCAAAAACAGATCAATATAAATTAAAACAAAATTAACCCACCCTAATAAGGATTATTTTTAGGCCATTATTATGAATATGTAATAGGTAACTAATATACTGTTATGCACTTAGATGATTATTCAAAACTCCCTCTACATCAATTAAAATAAACTCTCATAGATGCCTTTCAAATGCAATAGTCTCAACTTACAGCATAATACTATATATTTCAGATTTGTTACTTAAGTGTTTGTATTTAACAATAAAGTAACAAAGTGGATATTCCAATTACAATTCATTTTCAGACTTGTCTTATTTCCTATAAGCCGTTATTTTCAATAACAATCTGACTAATCAGAAAAATAATAAAATAGATGGATTTCAAAAGACAATTATTATGGGGAATGAGAAAATATGGTTTGATATTCTCTCTATCTAAACAGGATTATTAAAACAATCTCTTTTATTACTCTATCTTAATAAAAATCCAATACAAACAACATATACTGGATTATCACGCCAAGGTTAACTTATTAATATATTAGTACTATGTCACCTTTCCTTCACTACTGATTGCCGGTGCTATATTCAAAGCCTGAGCTAAAGCAATTTTATTCTCATTATTCTCTAACAAACTAAAATAGCTACCGGGTATCGCAATCAGCTCAAGAGAAGTATCAGGCATTACCCGTTTCCAGCCCAACGAAGATTCTGATGCAACGTTATTAATGATGCTCGTCTACTTCCAATTTTTGCGTGTGACCATATCAGTATTCAAATCTGCTGATTCATTACCCAACTGAGTTCTGTTCACTCTCTGGCTGTTTCGACAAGGTAACTGAGGAGGTTGCAAAATAGTTAGTGGTAAAGGGTCATTTACGACCTAAACGAATTTGTTAGAAATTTGAAAATGGTCATTCCTGACAACCATCACCAATATTTCTCTCTTAACTTCTTGCTCTCCCTAAAAAATAAAAACGACATACTTAATATCAATTCAATATATTCAGACACTGAATGCTATAGGCCAGATTAATAACGAGAAATCAGCAACGAATAATTAACATTTTTTTGACACTAACTTTTCCTCAATGGAATAAAAAATTAATCTTATGATCCAAAATTATATATTCTATTTTCATTCTTATTTTTAGGATAATATCGATTAATTAACTGCAATTTTATTAATTTTAGCTTGCATCCACCTATAAAAATGGCATATATTCAAATTAAAGCCTATGCTCTTAATACAGATTATTATTAATTGACTCTGCGATACATCATCTTGCGGAGAGATTTTTTTTTATGCCAACAACGTGAGAACGGTATCACGTGAGGGAAAATTACAATGAATAAGGAAAATATATCCGCCAATGCCGATGCATTACCATCCGCTCTTAACTGCTGCCGATTATTATTACAATTAGCTAAAGGTGAGGCTCAGGAACCACAGCCTTTGCTCTCTCACGGCAAACTGAAACCTGCAATAAAAGAGTACGGCAAGGCACATGATGTTGATCTGGCATTGTGCCGTTTAAAATTCTCCAAGTTAACTCCGAAGCTACTGCCCCTAGCCTTTCGCGACAAACAAGGGGGATTTGTTGTATTAGCGCGCCTTTCCACTGATCAAGCCCTGATCCAGTCTCCTTATGCCGTTTCACCCGAAGTGCTCTCCATCAACGAGCTAGAAGCCAGATGGAGCGGGGAGGTGATCCGGTTAGGGGAAGCTTCCCTCCGGTTCGATGTCTCTTGGTTTATACCTGCGTTTATCCATCATCGCCGCCTCCTCGGCGAGGTGCTGCTTTTTTCCCTAATGCTTCAATTACTTGCCCTAGTCACCCCCCTGTTTTTCCAAGTAGTGATGGACAAAGTGTTGGTACACAAAGCGCTGTCCACCCTGGACGTACTGGTAATAGTGCTGGTGGTGGTTGGGCTGTTCGAGGTGGTACTCCGGGGGCTGCGCGAATATCTTTTTGCCCACACCGCTAACCGCATCGATATCACCTTGGGGATCAAGCTGTTCCGGCACCTACTCGGCCTCCCCCTTCTCTACTTCAAACACCGTCAGGTGGGCGCTATCATCACCCGGGTGCAAGAGCTGGATAACATTCGTGACTTCCTGACCGGCTCCATGCTAACCCTGTGCGTAGACCTAGCCTCCGCCTTTGTCTTCTTCGGGGTAATGGCCTGGCTATCGCCGTCCCTAACCTGCGTGATACTGGCGATATTACCTCTCTATTTCTTGCTGGCCTGGTTTAGCTCCAAACCGTTGCAACAGCGCATCGAACAACAGTTCCAGACTGCGGCCCTCAATACCTCATTCCTGAACGAGTCCGTCAGCGGCGCTGAAACCATCAAGAGCCTGGCGGTAGAACCCAGGATGCAACGGCGCTGGGAATCCCAGACCGCGAACATGGTCGAAGCCGGTTTCCGCACTCAGACCCTCAACAACTTCATCAGCCACGGGGTTATGCTGCTACAGAAGACGACCGGCGTCGGGATTATCTGGCTGGGCGCCAACATGGTGATCTCTCTGGAACTCACCATAGGCCAACTGATCGCTTTCAACATGATGGTATCCCACATCAACCAACCCATCGCCAAACTAATCGACCTGTGGCAACAGTTTGTCCAAACCCGGGTCGCCGTCGACAAGCTCGGCGACATACTCAACCTTCCCGTCGAGCAGGAGCAAGGGAACATCCGTCCTCAACAACCACTCTCCGGTGATCTGCAAATACGCAACCTGGTGTTCCGCTACCAGCCCCATCAAACCCCAGTGTTGCAGGGGATTACCCTGCATATCAGATCCGGCGAGAACTTAGGCATAGTCGGCCCTTCCGGTTCGGGTAAGAGTACTCTGACCTGCTTATTACAGAAGCTCTATGCTCCGGACGAAGGGGAGATCTTAATCGACGGCATTCCTCTACACCAGCTAGACCCCTGCTACCTGCGCAGCCAGATTGGGGTGGTACTACAGGAGAACTATCTGTTCAATCGTAGCGTACGCCGCAACATAGCACTCAAAGATCCTTCCGCCTCGCTGGAGAAGGTGATGACAGTCGCTAAACTGGCAGGCGCACATGACTTTATCCTGCAACTACCTCTGGGTTATGACACGGTTCTGGCCGAGGCTGGCAGCTCCCTATCGGGAGGACAGCGCCAGCGCATTGCCATCGCCCGCGCACTGATGGCCAACCCTAAGATCTTGATCTTCGACGAGGCGACTAGTGCCCTCGATGACGAATCACAGGCGCTGATCCAAGCTAACATGGCTGAGATCGCTCTAGGGCGTACCGTCATCATCATTGCCCACCGCCTGTCCACGGTGCGTCACTGCGACCGCATCATCACTTTGGAGCAGGGCCATATCACCGAATCAGGCAGCCATCACCAGTTGCTGGCTAAGAAGGGCTGCTACGCCAGATTGTGGCAGATGCAGCAAGAATTACGAAAGGAGACGGCATGATATCGTTCAAGAAACACCTAAAAACCGTCCTCCTGGCCTGGCGTCGGGAGCGTAACGCTCCTAAAGCGATGAAACGCACCCGCGACGAGTACGAATTTCAGCCCGGCTATCTGGAGATCGTTGAACGCCCTCCCGCTCCTTGGGCAAGGTGCACAGCGATAGCATTGACCCTATTTCTGCTGGTAGTTCTACTCTGGTCCATTGTCGGTCGCCTAGATATCCATGCCAACGCCACAGGCCGGCTGCTGGTGTCCAGCCACTCTAAGGTGATCCAGTCCCTTGAACCCGGCGAGATTGTGGCGATTCATGTACGTGACGGACAAAAGGTTAAGGCCGGGGATGTGCTGATCAAACTCAACCCCATAGGAGTCGAGGCCGAACTGAGAGAGCGGCAGGAGCAACTAAACTTCAAGCGGTTGGAGCTGGCCAGACTACAGGCCCTGCTAACCGAAACCCCCACTGAGCATTTCGCCGTACAGGAAAGTATACCGCCGGCACAGGTCGAACTAGCTAGAGAGCACTTGGTCAGCGTCTGGAAAGAGATGGTCGCCAATTTAGAAAGCCTGGACGGAGAGATGAACGTCAACCAAGCGAACCAGAGTGCGCGTAACGCCGATATCACTGAGCTGGAAAAACTGCTAACCAATATCAAAGTGCGTCTTGAGGCCCGTCGTACCTTGGCCGCCAGCAAGCTACTGCCAAAAGTCGAGCTACTAGAACAGGAGAAGGAAAAACTAGAGATCGAACGCATCCTTTCTCAACAGTACGCCGAGTTGGCCGTCCTCAAGGCGCAATATCAGGTACTAGAGGAGAGCCGGAACCGCTACCTGACCAAGACCCGCCGGGAATACTACGACCAGTTGAACGAAGCTCAAACCGCCGTCGCGGTCATGACACAGCAATTGATAAAGGCCGGCGAAAAACAGCGGCTCCAGAGCCTACGGGCGCCGGTCGACGGCGTGGTGCAACAGTTAGCGATCCACACTCTGGGAGGCGTAGTGCAATCGGCCCAACAGCTAATGGTGATCGTGCCCGATGATACCCCCTTGGAAGCCGAGGTGATGGTGTTGAACAAAGATGTGGGGTTCGTGCGCGCAGGCCAGACGGTGGAGATTAAAGTCGACTCATTTCCCTATACCCGCTATGGCACTATACGGGGTAAGGTCGCCCACGTCTCCAAGGATGCGGTCAAGGATGAACAACTAGGCTTGGTATTCCCCGCACAGATCCGGATGGAACGCTCCTCCATCGCAGTGGACGAACATGAGGTACCGCTACAGGCAGGCATGAGTATCACCGCCGAAATCCGCACTGGTGAGCGGCGGGTGATCGACTACCTACTCAGCCCACTGCAACAGTACCAGTCCGAAGCATTGAGGGAACGATAATGTCAACCATCGAATCTATTCTGTCGGAACCGATCATCGTCGACGAGTCCAAGGATGTAACGGATGGCGGCCTACTGGCTCTGGCTCATGCCGCCCGCCATTTCAACTTGGCGGTGGAACCGGAACAACTGAGCCACCGTCTCGGACGCACCCAAGGGGTCTCGAACAGCCAAGACCTGTGTCGCTGCGCCAAGTGGATCGGCCTGAGAGCACGCCCCATCACCACAGATATGAGCCGTCTCAACACTCTGCCTGTTCCTATCCTGCTGGATACGGAACAGGGCTGGCTAGTGCTAGAAAAAGTCGAAGGCGAGTTAGTGACCTTGTATCAGCCAGGCACAGGCAAGACATCTCGCTATCCCCGGTCCGTCCTCGCTAGCCATTGGCAAGGCGGCGCTGTGCTGCTGGCGGAGGCGACCGAACCGCCGAAACGGCAGAAATTTGGCTTCGGCTGGTTCGTGCCTTCCATCCGTAAGCATGTCAGCCAGTTCAGGAACGTGATCTTAGTGTCTCTGATGCTACAAGTGATCGCCTTGGTGACTCCCATACTGTTCGAGAATGTGATCGATCGGGTGCTGGTCAGCCGCAGTCTATCTAGCCTGCAAGTGCTAGGAATCGCCATGTTGACCCTGGCTTTGTTCGAGCCCGTCTATGGATTCCTTCGTTCCTGGCTATTCACCAACCTCGCCAGCAAGGTCAACTCCGAGCTCTCCAGCCGCCTTTATCAGCACCTAACATCCCTGCCTATGGGCTATTTCCAGCAACGTCAGACCGGAGAGATCATCGCCCGGGTGCGCGAGATGAACCAGATCCGTCAATTCCTCACCGGTTCGGCGCTGACTATGGTACTGGATCTGGCCTTTGTCGGCCTGTTTGTAGCCGTGATGTTTCTCTACGACACCGAGCTAACTTGGCTGGTGCTCGGTTCCCTGGTGCTCTACTTCCTGTTCTGGCTGTGTATCGGGCCCATACTGCGCGCCCGGGTATTGCGGGAATACGAGTTAGGGGCCGACAACACCGCCTTCCTTACCGAGTCGGTCACCGGCATCGAAACCATCAAAACCAGCGCCACCGAAGCCAGCTTCCTACACCGCTGGGAGCGGCAGCTATCCGCCTTCGTCCGCGCCTCATTCCGCGCCAAAGTGGTGGGAATTCTGGCTGGTCAGGGGATCGACCTAATCCAGAAGCTAACCTCCGCCCTGCTGCTGTGGTGGGGCGTCACTCTAGTCATGGAGGGCAAGCTCAGCCCAGGGGAGCTGGTGGCTTTCAACATGCTTTCGGAACACGTGACCCAACCGATTCTGCGTCTGGCCCAGATCTGTCAGGATTTCCAGCACACCCTGATCTCGATGCGCAGAATCGGCGACATTCTTGATGAGGAGGGAGAAAGCGGCAATGGCGGACTGGCCTCCGTACCCAAACTACAGGGAGGCGTGAGCTTCAAGGGCGTGCGCTTTCGCTACAACGAGGACGGTCAGGAGGTGTTACGCAACCTCAACATCAAGATTCATCCCGGCGAATTAGTCGGTATCACAGGTCCGTCCGGCTCGGGTAAATCCACCCTAGCCCGACTGTTGCAGCGCCTCTATGTGCCCCAACACGGCCAGGTGTTAGTGGACGGGATTGATTTAGCGATCGCAGATCCGGCAGCGCTGCGCCGCAACATGAGCATAGTGCTGCAAGAAAGCGTGCTGTTTGCCGGCACCATCGCAGAGAACATCCGCTTGTGCCGACCCCAAGCCAGCGATGCGGAGGTGCATGAAGCAGCGACTCTGGCCGGCGCCGATAGTTTTATCAAAGCGCTGGACCGAGGCTATGAAACCCAAGTCGGAGAACGTGGCGGCCAGCTTTCCGGTGGGCAACGCCAACGCATCGCCCTGGCCCGAGCGTTGCTGACCAATCCGGGAATATTGCTACTGGATGAAGCCACTAGCGCCCTGGACTACGAGTCGGAAGCAGCGGTGATGGCTAACCTACAGCGCATTGCTCAGGGCCGTACAGTGATCAGCATCGCCCATCGTCTTAATACCCTGCGCCATGCCCAGCGGATTCTAGTGATCGACCAAGGTCAGGTAGTCGAACAGGGCAGCCACGAGCAACTGCTTGCCTTGGACGGACTCTATGCCCGGCTGTGGGCCTTACAGATGAAGGATTGAGTCCCAAATCGCAGACGGCTAATCGTGCCCGCTATAGTCATTCTTAAGAGCTATAACCCATAAATACCAAAGTAGGATTTTCCTAAGGAGAACCATCATGCCCAATAACAGCTACCAATCGCTGCTCGCATCTGCGCAAACGACCCTTAAAGAGATGCGGCACAAACCGAATATCAAAGAGTTGATCCAGACGATCAAGCAAGGGTTTAATGAAAATAATCATAAGTGGACCTCTAAGCTGATCAACAAGCAGAAAATATTGGAACACATGCTGGAGAAAGACGCTTATATACGCTACAGCAATGACCAGCCGGTTGGCGTCAGTGGCCTCAATGAAGGTGAGCAACGGTCATTTATCAATTATATCAAGGCACTGTCTGCTCGTGCCACCAAGGTCGATATCTTGGTACAAAACAACGAGAAGGCGGCGCTGTCTTCTCAAACCGATACCATCCTCAGCAATGCCGATGCCTTCCAAATGCTTCCCAAGGACTTCGAGCAACGCCATAGTATCCGAACCAATATTGGTGCGAGACTAACCATCAACGTTGACAAGGCACATTTCAACTCGCTTGCTAATGCATTGACCCAATTGTTCAATGATGACAATCGTGGCTGGTTGGAGCAGGCCAAAATCATGGGCCCGAAAAATCTGGGACGCCGTACCGACCAGGCAGTGATTTACCTTTCTAGCGCCGGAGTCGAACATGCTCATGCTATCGGCAATCAGCTCAGTGAGCTGCTACCGGCGACGGCCTTTATCGAACACACCCCGACTGGTATGTATCGCGTGGGCAAAGGCATTGCCTACTCTGAAACAGTTGCAGGTGAATCAAGCAGTCATGGTCAGTCCCGAGCACGACTGATCGCGGCTGCGGGCACAGAATCCTTACTTACCAATACTCCGATCGAAAAGACCCTATCGAGAACCTTGCAAACGCACGGGTACGATATACGCAATCCAGCGCTGCTAGCGCAAGCGATACGGGCTCGCAATCTCAAAGGGAAGCTGGCGTCCATGATTGATGGAGTCCTGCCCCGCCAAGGCAGCACCGATATCCAGCAGTTCGCCATCGATCCTGTATCGTTCGCCAGATCCAACACCATCAGCGCCGAGACATTGGCTAGAGCGGAGAGCTTCCCGGCAGAGGGACATGCCCAACTGGTGAAAGTTAAAGCAGGATTATACGAGCTCGAATACTCTGCTCAAAGCACACATAATGCCTCCAAAGGCAACATCGGCAGCGTGCCCGCGTATTTCCTCGGCTACAACAGTTCAAACCAAGCCAACGCGATACCAACCTATGTGGATATCCCTAAACATGCGATGCCGGGGAGTTTTCTGTTCACTGGAACGTTGTCGGGATGTTCGCTGGTGGTGACCACCCTTGACGCTGAGACTTACCGAGTCTACCACGATAGTCGAGTCAACAGTTCACTGCTGTATGACAACGTAGTCATGGCAGTGGACTATAAGGATTATCAGGCGGCTGGCAACACTAAAGGCTTCGCCGCGGCGTACATGCAATACATTAATGGTGAATGGCAACTGGTGTTTCAGCGCCAGGAGTATCAGACAGATGGTAAAACGCTCTGGCCGAAGTCGCGCAGCGGCGAAGAACCCATATCAATCCAAGTCGCTAACAGTCAAGTGGCTGAGCGTAACCAAGCCCAGTTCGCTACTTACCGTGAGCGGATTCATCAGCAACTGAAAAAGATCGCTACTCAGTTCGGCGTGCCCGTCGAAGGGGTCTCTGATGGTGTCTACAAAGAGGGAGAGTTCTCTCCTCATCATCCGGCGATTGCCGCGTGGATTGAGCTGCGTGATAAGGTTCAAGCCAAAATCACGGCAGACACTCAGCAGTTGGTAGACCAACGAAACGAACTCTATCAGGCCCGAAGCGGTACCAGAGAAAATTTCCAGCTGGCCCTGATTGACCAACAGATAAAGCAGATCAATATTACGCTGGAGTACTACAAAGCGCGATACGATTCAGTCTTACATGAAGTGTTCTCCGTCGAACAAAGCTGGTTATGGCAGCAAATCAAGTCCAAGAGCGGTATAGCGGTGCGGATTGACGATACGGCCATCCAGAGCGGCGGTAAGGAGCACACCAGCAACGTGGCCGGGCGTTACGCTACTCTCGAAGCTTACCAACGAAACAGGCTAGGCGCCGAGTTTACTGATGGCTTACGCAACTTCCAAGATATCAGTATCCCAGGTTTTAACCATAAGATGTCGGCCCTAGAGATGAAAAGCCTGTTTCTTGACGGCCAACTTACCCCTAAACAGCAGGGTGCCTTGAGCAGCCGCATCACTGAAGCTAGCCGGGCCGAGTATATCAACAAAATACTGAAGCAGACCGCGGTGTTTAGAGAAGATTTTCGTCGGGCTGGTAGCAGCTTCAATCGTCTGGCGCCACAAGATTTTTATCTGTCGTTGGTCGGAGACGTATCTGGCGGCCGTTGCTATCCCTTGGTCAGGGCGATGGCAGTGGCGCTAGCCAGCGGTGGCGAGGCGGGTATCAATAGTCTGGTAGAAAAACTCTTCTTGGCCGCAGCCTCCCCTAAAGCAGGGAGTTCCACGCTGCTAAAAAACAGTCTGGCAAGATTGCACTCCAATATTGAGGCCATACAAGCATCAACGTCTCAAGGGCAGATGACATTACCCGAGGTGGTTTCCCTGCTGGAAAAGGCGACCAAAACCTCGATGTTCGCGCTCAATACCCAGAATCACGCGATGATGGTGGGAAGTACGGTTGGATATGAAGGGCGCCGTTACTATTTCTATGACCCGAATGTCGGGATTTTTGCCTTCAACGACGCGACCAGCTTCTTCAAAGCCATGAAGAACCACTTTGTAGGACGCAAACTGGCCGCTCACTACAGTTCACTTGGCAGCTTGTCGTCCCCGGTCTTCAATCTGGAGAAGATAGATGCAGGCAAGATGGCTGAGGTGCCGGTGGGTAACGGCCTGAACGTGGCTGACCTGACCCGTCCCGGTGAACTGGCCGCGGTCATAGAGCAACAGCGGCAGGTTAAGCACACGGTTGACGCCCAGATACGGATTACCGAGGACACCCAGTTACGCTCCGCGTTGGTGATCCTCGATGCCGAGCAATGGGGGGCAAGGTTCAACCAAGCCAATACACGGCTCACTCAGGAAAACAATCTTGACCAGCGCTGGATACCGATAATTAGCAATACCGAGGATCAGGGCGAAGGCCGCTACCGAGTCCAGTTCATTAATCGCGACCAACCGGAAAAGACCCGTTGGGTAAGCAGCGGTGATGCCACCTTTATCGAATTCCGCCGCTTCATCAATGAACATCTGCTCACCTTGGGCCAACATTTCATCCCCGAACGCGGCCAGATACGCCCCAAAGGTAAGGGCGGCGAGGCAGCTTCGGTTGATGGACTGAACGCCGGGTTTGCGATACAGACATTGATCCAGTGGTTTGCCGACAAGAACCGCAATGATGCGGCACATGGAATCGCTTCGCCCGACCTGGCCACCGCACTCAAGGTCCACAGCTACCTCAACTTTGTTCAAATGGCTCATGGTAACGTGCAAGATATAGCCAAAGTCACCTCACTGGTGCGTACAGCGTTGCGCGGCGAAGTGGCGGCAGCCGAAACCTCGTTAAAGAACTTTGCTTCGAGCTTGGGCCACACCGTCAACGAAGGTGCCAGTGTATTGTTTGGTGGCATCATGATTGGTTTGGATGCCTATGAGCTGGCCCACGCCGAGAATGATGTACAAAAGGCCGTATTCGGTACCCAGCTAGCGTTCGACTCGGCCAATTTTGTTACCGGTACCGCCGGGATGGGAGCCGGGTTTATCGGTGCTTCAAAAGCCGCGGCGATACTCGGTGGGGCCGGGGTGATCCTTGGCGGGCTCTCGGTAGGCTTTACGGGGCTGGCTCAAGCTTTTGGTGCGGTCGCCGAGGATGCCAAGGCGGTAGGCCGTTATTTTGATACCGTCGACAAGGCGTACAAAGGTAATGGCTATCGGTATGACAACGAGAAGAAAATGTTGGTGCCTCTGCCCGGGGCTGTGATCAAAACTCTGGATCTACGCAAGAATCAGATCGACTTCGACAGTCAATATATTTACCGCACCCATTCAGGCTCTACCGGTTCGGGAAGAAGCAATTATTTCTTCTGGATCGGCGACTTTCCAAGGATGGTCCATGACCGCAGCCAGGCGATCGAGGTACGTAGTGGAATCGGTTACAAGGAAGTTTCCCACAGACTCAACCACAGTGGCAGCAACGTGCTGATCCTGCCGGGTACCCCCAAGTCCTTTATCAGTTACAAATACATGCAGCTCCCTGGCGTAACTATGCGTCATGATGCCGGTTTTGACGTAATCCGCAGGCTCGAAGAGGACTATCGATTCGACTACGACTTCTACATCTTTCCGGGGGAGGTCACGATCCGTAGGATTCATCAGGAGTATGTGGCGACCCCCATCGAAGTGGTGCTCGACCAGCGCGACCGGCAAATAATCGTGCCCGAGCTACCCAAAGAACTGCATGGCTACCTGCATTACGAGATCAAGGGCGCAGGTGGCAAGTACCTGATTGAGCTGAAAGAAGGCACCAGTGTGAAGCTCTTGAGCGACGTCCCGCACGACTTGGCCGGTAGTGCGCCGTCGCGCTGGATCATCGATAGCAGCCAGCTTGCCAGTGACAGTATCAACATCACGAAGGACCGACTGGTAGTTGGTGGGGTGGTAGTCGAACTCGACCCTGCCCGGAAGGAGCCGGTGCTGGTGGTCAACCGCAACGGCGAGGTGCGCGAAGTCGACTTCGCCAGCCTGACAACTCAAGTGATAAGCGAAGATGCGAGCAAATGGCAGGTACCCGGCCAGCAACTTGAGCAGCACCTGAGTGATCTCGCCAAGGCGCATCAGTTGCACGGGCAGTATGTGGTGGTGGAGAACTACCAACACAATGGGCGCGATGTTGGTCGGGCATTCTACGACATAGCCAACGAACGGATGCTGTTCACCGACACTCCCCACGAACAGGCCAGACATGCCCAACTGGGTGCGGTGATGGGCGACCATGCCTATTTCTACGACGCCGACAACGCGGCAGCATGGCGGGTAGACATCACCACCGGACAGGTCGACGCGCAATTTGAGCCCTGGTTCAACCAGAATGCGGGCCAGATCAGTCGGCTATGGCAAGAGGGGGATGCCGTCTACCTGACGCGCCGTTATCAGCTAAAAGAGAAAGAAGCTGAACTGAACTATCGGCTCTTTGATGACCGAATGGAATTAGTCAGTTCGGTGAGTGATGATGCACTACTCCAGTTTTCGGTACGTACCAGTCGGCATGGTGATGAGCTCAAAGACATACTCCAGGGCTACGAAAGCCATAGCACCCAGCGTGAAACTCCGACGTATACCCTAGGCGCACGGCTGATCCAACCGACCAAGGCAGTGCAACAGGTCGATACCGGCACGCACCTGATCACGGCCAAAGGCGAGATCTTGCTGCGAACTAACAACAACGAGTTGCAGCTAGTTGGCGTTGACAAAGGCTGGCAACAAAGCAACTTGGCCCAACTGCCGCAAGCGCTCGCCAAACTCGCCGACCAGTGGCAGGCCAAAGGGGTACTGACCTTGCAGGACAGCAAGGAGCCAAGCTGGTTTGATATCGGCAGCGGTCAGGTATTTTCGGGTAATGGCATCCCTGTCTCGAATAATCTGCACTTCGTGGGGATCGCCGCAGGCGAAAAAGCAGCGTATGTGTACAGCCCAACGACCCAAGCGCTGTACCAAATCAAGGATAGCAACGCACAAATATTCAATAGGTTCACAAGCGTAGAGCGCGTCGGTTCTTCTCTTCTGCTTCAAGGCGGGGGGGTAGGCGGCGGCAAAAACGAACTGACACCACCGCTCATTGCCGGTGTCGACAGCGTAGTGCTGCATGGCGGAGCCGATAGCGATACCTACCATTTCAGCCAGGCGATGTGGTCCCATTACCGTACGATAATCATTGACAACGACGACCAAGGCCAAGCCCTAGACCGCTTGGTCCTACCATCGACTGATCCGAGGAGCGTTCTAGTGAACCGCCGCGATGACGACTTGATGTTCACCGATGCCAACAATGGAACAACCGTGGTGGTGCGTCAGGTATTTGGCAGCCAAGCTATGACCCATCGGCATCTGCAAGTCGAACTGGAAAATTACAAATCGGAGATCAACGTGGACCGCCTGGTCAAGAACTTTACCCAGCAGGATCACGCTAAAAGAGGACTGGTGGATCTATCTTGGGCTAGTAAGAGCCCAGCCACGGTGACTCATTCAGTTGACGCTGTTCCGGGTGCGGAGAGACCGAACCTAACCAAGCTGAGCGGGGCTATGGCTTCGTTCTCTGATGCCGGCGGCGCCCGCGAATACCTGCCGCAAATACGTCAGGCTTCACAGGCGGCGCTGGTACCATCACTGTCCTAAGGTAATACCAGAAACAGCAGAAGGGGCAAAATGTCCCTTCTCAGACCGCTGCAAACCTCGTTCAAAAGGGGGTGTCACAAAAGATTCGTGTTATCCGTTAAGATCTGAGTTCCTCCTTTAAGCGCAGATCTTTCATGCCCTTATTCATTCGAAAACTGGAACCGTCTGTTCACACCAAATGTCAGTTTGTTAAAGCGCAACATCTGTCTGATTGGATGGCTCTCTTTTATGGGATCATAAAAAGACGCAACACTTAAACGTCTGGCGCATTTAAATTTGAGATGTATTTTGGTCAATCAGGGGATTACACGACACCAGACTTTACATACCAAAGGATAAAACCTGAAGACTTCAGGGCACTGACACCGCTGATCTACGCCCATGTAAATCCCTATGGGATATTTGAACTGGATATGAATACAAGATTACCCACAGAAGTAACCGCTTAAAGGCCCCAGCCACAACTGTGGCTGGGGTAACTCTCGTTATTTTTTGTCACCATTGTACATGCGGAAAAGAGTCCATTCTTCAATGATCGTTCCGTTTTTGAAAACGCACAGACCCAACTCACCGCCATCTTTTTGAGTGACAATCTGACTTTCGCCGCCAAGTTTACCGCAGAACACCGAAGCCGGATTTGGCATTGCCACCGCAATCGTGCTAAAGCTGAAAAACAAAGTCGCTAGAATAGCTTTCTTCATCTTATTTACCTTTTTCAAAAGATACTTTTTAAATATGCCTTATGAGCGACAAAAAATAAGCTATTTTTGTCGCTTGTTCGATTTCAAAAGATACTTTTTAAGTATGTCTCATGAACGACAAAAAACAAGCTACCCTTGTCGCTTGTTTAATCAAAATAGCCATTTTCTTTGACCATTGATATCCTGATTTTGTCGCTCAGAGTGAGATGATTTTCAACAAAATTAATGTCTTAATGATATTTTCCTTCTCTCTCAACATTAGGAAGGATTAACTAATTATCTACGACAACTCTGATACAAAGCGACAAATGGATTAAATAGGAGTTAGAAGCTGGGACCCTAGATTTTTCCGTGGGATCGTCGAGTAGTCTTTGGGGGTTGAGGTTCAATCGTGTAGAAAACCACGTTAAAAGTATGCTCCGGGGTATATCGGCTACGGCTCATGGTATCAGTCTCCAAGTGAAGATAAGGAAGCGGTAGCGTGCATGGACCGAAGGGGAAGAACAAAGTGAGATGACCGGACGTTTACAAAACTCAGCTGATGCTGTTCACAATACTGTTTTCGGGTCAGGCCACTGTGGCGCCATTGGGTCACATGGTGTTGTTTTTGCTCCGGGGTATATCGGCTACGGCTCATGGTATCAGTCTCTAGGTGAAGATAAGGAAGCGATAGCGTGCAGGGGCCGGAGGGGAAGAACAAGGTGAAATGACCGGACGTTTACACAGTAAGCCAGAGCAGATTGAAGGTAATGTTCCGGTGGACTCACCTTGCGTTGTCAGATAACAACAAAATGGGATGTTAACGGAAGGGATTCTCAGGCCAGGGCAGCAGCTCATTCAACCGATTGTTCGGCCAGACAGGCAGCCGGCTGAGGACATCACGTAACCAGACCCAGGGCTCATGTCCGTTGGCCTGAGCGGTTTCCAATAGGCTCATTATCATGGCCGCCCGTTGTCCCGCGGGCAGGGAACCCGCAAAAAGCCAGTTCTTTCGCCCGAGCG
>NZ_PUWT01000077.1:0-20620 GCF_002968995.1 Photorhabdus hindustanensis | reverse complement strand
CGCACCGAACTGAGCATTGAGATAATCAGCCTGTTCGGGTGTCGGGTAAATGCGGACTTTGGTGGCTCTTAACATCATCAGCGCTCATCGGGATAGTTTATGTATTTTAACCGCTTTTTTTGGCCGTGTCCCCCCCGGGCTGCCAGTGAACGTGATGGTTAATAACCTGAAAGCCCTGCGGGCTTTTCGCCTTATATCACCGCCCGCATTGGGCGAGGGTTTACGGCGGATTTTGCTAAAACCAGGTCATAACAGTATCGCATATAAGATTTTATCTTCCGGTGATGTACTTATTAGTCGTAAAAACAGCGAAGAAGAAAAAGATCTTGTCATAGAATCATTTCTGAACTTTCTAGCAAAAGACATTCAGAAATATCCTGAACAAGTACAGCAATTAGATGAACAGCTTATTAACCGGGCAAAGTCACTTGTCGCTGGAATAGACATACATCTGAACAACCCATTATCTGCTGACGATGAGTAAAGAACTATGTACGATCGAGTGTGTGTAATAAACGGATGGACTCTTTTTGCTCATCCATGCTTTATAGAACAATTAAAACAAGCAATAGATAAGGTAGTACAACTTCAGCAAAAATATCCAAATGACTACTTGAAAAAAAATGATACAAAACGCCTGGCGGCAATCATAAAACTCGTTACTGAAATTATTCCCAATGATCCAGCTAATATAGCCTTTCGTTTAGGTGACACATTAGGTGGAAAAAGACAACACTGGTTCAGAGTAAAATTTTTCCAACAATATCGCCTTTTTTTCCGTTTCCACGCCGAAAGTAAAATTATTATCTTTGGCTGGGTAGATGATGAGAGAACAAAAAGGGCATATGGTAAAAAAAGCGTCTTACAACGCAGCTGAAAATGATAATGATGAGGATATTCTGGATGCGGTTCGTGAGCGTATCAAAAATCCAGCAAAGCGGATCAGAGTTAACCTAGATGAAATTTAACATCGATTTTGATGAGCGAGCCTTAAAATGTATTTTGAAAGGGTTGCGATGAATCGCTCCTTTTCTATTTTTTTAACTTTAGTTTAATGGTTATGTGCCCAATTGATTCATTAGTATCAGCCATTAATTTTCCCTTATCAGGGATAAAGTCAAGCCATGCTTAAGCTTTTACTGTAAACTGACTTTATATATACAGATGCAATAAATTTATTTATTAACAGTCACAGGATAAGCAATGGAAGTACTAAACGGGATCATGCAGGCATTATGGCAGCATGACTTTTCTAAACTTGCCAACCCCGATGTTGTTTGGATTATCTATGGCATTCTATTTGTGACACTGGTTCTGGAAAATGGCTTATTACCTGCCGCCTTTCTACCCGGTGATACTCTGTTAATCCTTTCTGGCGCATTAATTGCCAAGGGAGTCATGAGTTTTATCCCAACCGTTTTTATATTAACAACAGCGGCAAGTATCGGCTGCTGGCTTGGTTATCTTCAAGGGCTATGGCTTGGTGATACCAAACGAGTTAAGAATTGGCTGGCACAACTTCCTATTCAGTATCGCCAACGCGCTAACGAGTTGTTTTTCAAACATGGTCTGGCCGCTTTACTGATCGGCCGTTTTTTGGCTTTTGTCCGCACTCTGTTACCAACATTGGCTGGTATATCCGGCCTTAACAGTAAACGCTTTCAAGTTTTTAACTGGTTAAGTGGCTTATTATGGGTTGTCATCGTGGTCGGTTTTGGTTATCTCCTCAATCAGATACCGTTTATTAAGAATCACCAAGATCTGGTGATGAACATTTTGATAATTTTACCCATAGTGCTGTTGTTAAGTGGTTTAAGCGCCTCCTTGCTGATGTATTGGCGCCACAAGAAAATTTCGGCGGCAAAACGTAAATAAAAGTCATCATGGTTTACAAGCAGCAGCAAGGTTTTTATCCTTAACTTAATGTACCAATATTATATGGACTCAA
This sequence comes from Photorhabdus hindustanensis, assembly GCF_002968995.1. Lineage (NCBI taxonomy): Bacteria > Pseudomonadati > Pseudomonadota > Gammaproteobacteria > Enterobacterales > Morganellaceae > Photorhabdus > Photorhabdus hindustanensis. The sequence goes on along the minus strand of NZ_PUWT01000077.1, from coordinate 18,672 downwards.
GCTCAGCCACTAAGTGATATTCTTGGTATCGATGCATCACCAAATCGGTCAATCTATGCACTTGACCATGTGTTGATCACAATCATGGCCTGGATCACGCCAATTGTATTACTTTCTTCAATTACTCTTAATATCAACTTAATATCAATCGCCATGATTTTAGCTGATATTTTAAGTCTATCTTTTTATAGGAGTTAGTAATGGATAATCAACCTATTATCAGACTTGCTGATGGGAATCACATGCCACAATTGGGTCTTGGATCATGGGCCGCAGATGACCAACAGATAGCAGAAACAATCCATGCAGCACTAGATATCGGTTATCGGGCAATTGATACCGCCGCTATCTACAACAATGAGAAAGGTGTAGGCAACGCGTTACAAGAAACAGATATCCCCCGTGAGGATATCTTTATCACCACCAAATTGTGGAATGATAGGCACAATGATGTCCGCGCCGCTCTGTCAGAAAGTTTGGAAAAGTTGCAACTAGATTATGTTGACCTTTACCTTATTCACTGGCCGGCACCACCGCAAAATCAATATGTTAACGCCTGGCAACAATTGATTGAATTGCAGAAAGAGGGGCTTATTCGTAGTATCGGCGTTTCTAATTTCCAACCTGAACATATCCAGCGACTAATCAATGAAACCGGCGTTCATCCCGTCATTAATCAGATTGAGTTGCACCCGCTGTTACAACAACGTCAGCTTCATGCCTGGAATGCGACACATAATATCGTTACCGAATCTTGGAGCCCGTTGGCACAAGGTGGTGAAAATATATTTGATAATCAACTGGTTCAACATCTGGCACAAAAGTATGGCAAAACACCCGCGCAGGTTGTTATCCGCTGGCACATTGATAACGGCATGATTGTGATCCCAAAATCAACCACGCTATCAAGAATTAAAGAGAACTTTGATGTGTTCGACTTCAAACTAGAAAAAGAAGATCTGACCGCGATGACTACGCTAGATATCGGTAAACGTCTGGGGCCACCCCCTGAAACATTCGTTGATTTCAGTGAATTCCTTGAGCTTCTTGAGCAAAGGAATGCTAATGATCAGTGCTGAAAAACAGCGGATAAAATTGATAAGGTGATAGTGGGCAAAGCAGAATCATAACCACCCGCACAGCGGGTGGTTTGCTCTTGCCCTATAAGGGCTTGTTACCGACTGCGCCTAAATGACGCTGCTTTCTCTTCGTTCAAGCTAAATGTCTTTGCTACTTTGGCTTACCCCTTAAAGGGGTCTACATGTTCTTTACTACTCAATTTGTCCGAGACTAAATCCGACTTTTCTTGCTCTCTGATATACTTTTGAATTGTCGCTTCATTTAGCCCTACCGTACTGACATAGAACCCTTCCGCCCAAAACTTTCTGTTGCCAAACTTATATTTTAAATTGGCATGTCTATCAAAGATCATCAGCGAACTTTTACCCTTCAAATATCCCATAAAACTTGAAACACTTAGCTTTGGTGGAATACTCACTAACATATGAACATGGTCTGGCATGAGATGACCTTCGATTATTTCCACACCTTTATACTTACAAAGGTCTCTGAGGATCTCACCCACACTTGAACGAATATTATTAAAAATCACTTTCCGTCTATATTTCGGCGAAAAGACGATATGGTATTTACACAGCCACTTTGTATGCGCTGAGCTTTGTGTTTTAATGCCCATAAACACCTTTCCTTATTTGAGTTACGAATATTAGCTTGAACATCTATATCGTAACGGAAAGGTGTTTTTCTTGGTATAACCTTTGAACTCCACCCGCAAAGCGGGTGGTTTTATGTTTAAGACGCTAACGCGACTTAAACTGGCTAAAGCCATAATTAAAACGTGCGCGGCATCAACGCCGCGCCCCGATTTTGTCGAGCTATTTTCATTATTGATTGACCGGTATAGTCACTAATTGCCCAACAGAGCCGCGATCAGCCATTTCCAGAATCTGGCTGTAATAGAGGAATGGGAAGTGTTCATAAGAGGGCTGGTTCATATAAACCAGTAATTCCACCCGCCCATCAACCCAAACGGTATCCTTCCAACCATAATCTTGCGGTTGAGGTGTCCCACCATTGTGGTTAATCACCTTAAACTGCACACCTTCAATATGGAACGGTTGTGGGACAGAGGCATTTACGATCCAACGCTCCCACGTTCCTTGCTGGCTAGTAATATCTACCCGATTCATATCCCATAACGCACCGTTAATTCCCGGCATATTACCATCAAGATAAATTTCCCGGTTACGGATTGCATTGGAAACCGGCATCACATCATCAACCAGACGAGATGGGAGATCATCTGTCACCAAAGATAATAAACCTGTTGCCTTAATGGTCAGAACGGTGCTGGAAACCAACACAGTGGAAGGTTCAAACAGACCACGTAACTTATCAAGTATCCCGGCTGATTCACCGGCGGTAACAACAACTTCTTCCTCTTTGGACATATCAATCAATACTTCACGCCGTTCTCCCGGCGCAAGGGAGAGTTGCTGAACGGCTATCGGCGCAGGCAACAGCCCCAAATCAGTGCCTATCATATAGAAAGGACGACCATCGCTGATCTGTAGCTGATATCGGCGGGCATTGGATGCATTTAGTAACCGTAAACGAATCCAGCCACGAGATACTTCAATGAAAGGATTTTGTACGCCATTCACTAACAGAGTATTACCAATAAATCCGCTATCAGAGGCCGGCTGATATTCAGGAACCCCAAAGTTATCCAACCGTTTATCCTGAAGAATAATCGGGAAATCATTAACGCCATAATGTTTTGGCAACGGCAAATGGCGGCTAGTTTCATCTTCCACCAACCACATGCCAGCTAAACCCTTATAAACATGCGGCGCCATCCGATTAGGTGTATTGGCATGATACCAGCAAGTTGCCGCCTGCTGACGAATAGGCAACACTGGCGACCAATCAGACCCCGGAGAAATCTGACGGGCAACCCCACCAATCAATGTACCCGGTAATTGTAATCCGCTGACGGTCATCGAAACCGGCTCCGCTAGCCGATTGCTGTATATCAGTTTGACATCATCGTTTTTATGAACCCGTACAGTCGGACCAAGATATTGGCCATTAATTCCCCACACACTGGTTTTATATTGTCCATCAAAAGTCCAATGCGCTTTTTGTAAAGTCAGAAATAACGGTTGCCCACTACGGGACTCCAATAAAGGGGGAACCGGCAAAGCAGTCTGCTGATTTTTGCTGGCCCGAACCCATAAAGGAGCGGCGCCGATACACATCGCCAAGCCTGATACCTGAATAAATTGGCGCCGACTAAATGACATATTTTCTCCGCGATAAACCTAATTAAATTCCGGGTTTATATGGCTCAAAAATAGTTGAGACACTGCAATCATTCACCCCGGCAGCGAATAACTCAATATTGAAGTTATTGAAGCTGATTATCCTCTTGATTGCGCTTAATAAAAACATTATTTATCAAGCGCTCATCATAACGCGAATATGGAGGGAATTAAACTATCTGAATGCATTACATGAATCTTTCCCAGCTAGCGAAGTACATGTCATTTCTGACTAATAATAAATTGTGGTCATGGACAACGAACAAAAATCCTCACATATACTAAATATGTGAGGATTAAAGTACGTTTAAAAGCTATCGCCTTTGTCAGTCCCACACTTTATAATCAAAGAGTGGTCAAGAATAACCTGTTATGAGTACTTATCCTGTTTCTCCATTGCAGCCAATTCCTCATCCAGCTCCTCTATTTTAGCTTTCATTATCTGATGACAATATTCCGCCAGTTCACGCACCTGATCTTTGGTATATCCAGAAGTATCAATGGGTGGCAACATTTCAACAATGACTGAGCCATTATTCCAGCGATTCAACTTAATATTGTCATTAGTAATGGAAGAAACGCAGACCGGGACAATCGGTACTCCCGCCGAGATCGCAGCGTGAAAAGCACCGGTTTTAAACGGCAACAAACCTCGGCCACGACTGCGGGTACCTTCCGGAAACATCCAAACAGAAAGACGACGATTTTTAATCTGCTCCACAACCTGGGCAATCGTGCCATGTGCTTTAGCACGGTTAGCACGATCAATTAGGATATTACCTGCCAGCCAATAAAGCTGACCAAAAAATGGGATCAGCACCAGACTTTTTTTACCCACCGTCACTGTGCCAGGCTGAACCGCATTGGACATGGTTATCATGTCATAGTTGTTTTGGTGGTTGCCAATGTAGATACTCGGACCATAATGCCTGGCTTCCGCAGGAATACGTTCAATAATTTTGACGCCAAATATTTTCGACAACCGACCAAACATATTACCAAACACCATAACATGGTCAGGATGACGTGGCCTGAATAAACAGTAAATAGCACCAGAGACACACACTACAATCGAAAACAGAATAACAATAATGCCGCGAATAATTGCTAACATAGTCCCCTCTTATTTAATCCCACTATTTAGTTACGCCAATAGCAGATGGTGTCTCAACCTGAACCCGTTCAATACGCTGCAATCCACGAGGTAGAGAAGTTCCCTTACGACCACGTTCTGCCCGGAATTTCTGAAGATCTTCAGGACGCAGCGTCAATTTACGCTTTCCAGAGTAAAGTGTAATAGACGATTGTGGCGATAGTATCAATAACCAACTCAACAGGTCATTTTCTGAGACTGACTGAACAGAAATTATCTTATTCCCTTTCCCTTTAGAAAGCTGAGGCAAATCTGCAACCGGGAACATTAACATTCGACCTGAGCTGGTTATTGCCAGCAGCATATCATCCTGCGGGTGAGTTATTTCCAGCGGCGTCATGACGCGAGCATTTTCCGGCAAGGTAATCAGTGCTTTACCCGCTCGGTTTTTAGCGACCAAATCACTAAAATTACAGATAAAACCATAACCTGCATCAGAAGCCATCAGAAACTTCTGTTCATCAGGCGCCATCAATACATGCTCCACCGTTGCCCCAGCAGGTAAAGTCAGTTTCCCGGTCAGTGGTTCCCCTTGCCCTCTGGCAGAAGGCAAATCCCGCGAATCAAGCGAGTAACTGCGACCTGTTGTATCAATAAAAACAACCGGCTGGCTACTCTTACCTCGGGCTGCGCCACGGAAACTATCGCCCGCTTTGTAATTCAACCCGGCCGGATCGATATCATGGCCTTTCGCACTACGAACCCAACCCATCTCAGACAATACGATAGTCACCGGCTCAGAAGGCGCAATGTCATGCTCACTCATCGCTTTGGCTTCATCACGCTCTCTCATTGGAGAACGACGCTCATCGCCATAAGTAGCCGCATCAGCCACGATCTCTTTCTTCAACAGCGTGTTCAGTTTGCGCTCAGACCCCAGAATCGCCTGTAACTTATCACGCTCTTTTGCCAGCTCATTCTGTTCGCCACGGATTTTCACCTCTTCCAGTTTAGCTAAGTGGCGTAATTTCAGCTCAAGAATAGCTTCTGTTTGCGTCTCACTTAAACCAAAACGTGACATTAATACCGGTTTTGGTTCATCTTCACTACGGATAATGTGAATAACTTCATCAATATTGAGAAATGCGATCAGTAAGCCTTCCAGCACATGCAGGCGCTTAAGGACTTTTTCCAGACGATGATTCAGACGCTTACGAACGGTTTCCCGGCGGAATACCAGCCATTCGGAGAGGATTTCAACCAGCCCTTTCACGGTCGGACGGTTATCCAACCCAATCATATTCAGGTTGACGCGATAACTCTTTTCCAAATCTGTGGTCGCAAACAGATGATTCATCACCAGTTCCAAATCAACCCGGTTTGTGCGAGGGACAATAACCAGACGCGTTGGATTTTCATGATCCGATTCATCACGCAAGTCATCAACCATCGGCAGCTTTTTAGCTCGCATTTGGTTAGCGATCTGTTCCAACACCTTGGCGCCAGAAACCTGATGCGGCAACGCAGTGATCACGACATTGCCATCTTCTTTCGACCAAACAGCACGCATCCGTACTGAACCACGGCCATTTTTATAAATCTTACGGATATCTTCGTGAGAAGTGATGATCTCTGCTTCGGTCGGATAATCAGGGCCTTTAACATGCTCCATCAAATCATCAAGGGAACTCTGCGGCTTATCCAGCAGCGTGACCAGCGCATTCGCCACTTCACGAGCGTTATGAGGCGGAATATCTGTCGCCATCCCCACCGCAATACCGGTGGTGCCATTCAGCAAAATATTTGGCAGACGCGCCGGCAGCATTTTCGGTTCCTGCAACGTGCCGTCAAAGTTTGGCACCCAGTCAACGGTACCGTAGCCTAACTCAGTTAACAGCAACTCGGCATATTTGGACAGGCGAGACTCGGTATAACGCATCGCGGCGAAAGATTTGGGATCATCCGGCGCACCCCAGTTTCCTTGCCCATCCACTAAAGGATAACGGTAAGAAAATGGCTGCGCCATGAGCACCATCGCTTCATAACAGGCGCCATCGCCATGTGGATGGTATTTACCCAGTACATCACCCACGGTACGGGCGGATTTCTTAAATTTGGCGGTATTGTTCAAGCCCAATTCCGACATGGCATAAACAATACGGCGCTGAACCGGTTTCAAACCGTCACCGATAAAAGGCAGCGCCCTATCCATGATGACGTACATGGAGTAGTTCAGGTAGGCGGTTTCCGTAAATGAGTGGAGCGGCAGACGCTCCACGCCATCGTGAGTTATCTCACTCATTCGTTAATTTCCTCAAAATCTTCTTTGACTATCCCTGTGGGTGTTACACTTCAATTTCTACACTATCGCCCTTCTCTTGCAGCCAGTTTCGGCGATCTTCTGAACGCTTCTTCGCCAGAAGCATATCCATCACAGAGAAGGTTTCTTGATAGTTTTCATCATCGATAGTCAATTGCACCAGACGGCGGGTATTCGGGTCTAACGTTGTTTCACGCAATTGCATTGGATTCATTTCACCCAATCCTTTAAAACGCTGTACGTTAGGCTTACCCCGTTTGCGGCTTAGGCGATCCAACACCGCGCTTTTTTCCTCTTCATCCAGTGCGTAATACACTTCTTTACCTAGATCAATACGATATAAAGGCGGCATTGCCATATAAACATGGCCATTTTTAACCAACGTTGGAAAATGGCGGACAAACAGTGCGCATAACAGCGTCGCAATATGCAAACCGTCTGAGTCTGCATCCGCCAGAATACAGATTTTGCCATAACGTAACTGGCTGAGATCGTGGCTATCCGGGTCGATCCCAATCGCAACGGAAATATCATGGACTTCCTGTGATGCCAACACTTCATCCGAAGAGACTTCCCAAGTATTCAGAATCTTCCCTTTCAGCGGCATGATCGCTTGATATTCACGGTCACGCGCCTGTTTTGCCGAGCCTCCCGCAGAATCGCCTTCCACCAGAAACAGCTCCGTGAAATTGAGATCCTGTGATGTGCAATCAGCCAGTTTCCCCGGTAACGCCGGGCCGCTGGTCAATTTCTTACGCACAACCTTTTTCGCGGCACGCATTCTACGTTGTGCGCTGGCGATCGCCAGTTCAGCCAGTTGCTCTGCCTCCTGAACGTTCTGGTTCAGCCACAAACTGAAAGCATCTTTAACAACACCAGAAACAAAGGCGGCAGATTGGCGCGAAGACAGGCGTTCTTTCGTCTGACCAGCAAATTGTGGATCTTGCATTTTTACCGACAGAACATAAGTACAGCGATCCCAAATATCATCGGCGGCAAGCTTCACGCCACGTGGCATGATATTGCGAAATTCGCAAAATTCACGCATTGCATCCAGTAATCCCTGACGCAGCCCGTTTACATGTGTTCCACCCTGCATCGTCGGGATAAGGTTCACATAACTTTCAGCCAGTAATTCTCCCCCTTCCGGCAGCCAAAGCAACGCCCAGTCAACCGCTTCGGTTATGCCGCTGAAAGTACCGACAAAAGGCGCTGTCGGCAATGTTATCAGGCCATTCACCGCCGCCATGAGATAATCAGTCAGACCATCGGCATAACACCATTTCTGTTCGGTATCGTTGATCTTGTCTTTAAAAACAATTTCCACTCCCGGACATAAAACCGCTTTCGCCTTCAACAAATGGGTCAAACGAGAAACCGAGAAACGTGGGCTGTCAAAGAAACTTTCATCAGGCCAGAAGTGAACACTGGTACCGGTGTTGCGTTTACCACAACTGCCAATCACTGCCAGCTCCTGCACTTTATCGCCATTTTCAAAAGCAATCTGATAAACCCGACTGTCACGGCGAACGGCGACTTCAATCCGCTTGGACAAAGCGTTAACCACCGAGATCCCCACACCGTGGAGGCCACCAGAAAATTGATAGTTTTTATTCGAAAATTTACCACCGGCATGTAAACGGCTCAGGATCAATTCAACCGCTGAAACCCCTTCTTCTGGATGAATATCAACCGGCATGCCGCGGCCATCATCAATGACCTCCAGTGACTGATCGCTATGAAGGATCACTTCAATATGTTTAGCGTGCCCCGCCAAAGCTTCATCCACGCTGTTGTCGATCACTTCCTGTGCCAAATGGTTCGGACGAGTTGTATCAGTGTACATTCCCGGACGACGGCGAACCGGCTCCAGACCACTGAGAACTTCAATGGCATCTGCGTTGTAACTAGATTGAGTCATGTTGTAATTCTGTTGGTTGCTTCTTGATTAAAGGGCTAATCAGTTTTGTATACTGTTGATAATACCAGTCGTTCAAACATTTTTGGCAAGTTTTTTCTCACCATCATTAGAAAGCCCAAGAAAATTGATGATTTGTGGGAAATAGTGTTCAAACCCGATAAAGGCATGATTACCGCCAGATTCAATAGTTTGCTTACATAATACCAAATAAGCAACCGCCTGGCGGTAATCAAGTACCTCATCTCCGGTTTGCTGCAATAACCAGATAAGATCCGGTGACTCCAGCGGTTCAATCTGCATGACTTTGAGATCATGAACATGGCGCGGTTCCAACGTATATCGTTGGTTGGTATAGGGATTAATATTTTCCCCAAGATAATCCCGCAGTAACTCAAACGGACGCACGGCTGGATTGACAACGACAGCAGGCAAACTGAAACATTGTGAAAGCCATATCGCCAGATAACCACCGAGAGAAGAGCCAACGACACCCAAATTATCCCCGGCACGCTCCATCACCAAATTTTCCAGCAACTCAGCCGTTTCTTCAGGATAAGGCGGTAACTGAGGCACCAGCATTTCAATGTCAGGATGATGCTGATGCAGCCACGCTTTTAGGGCATTTGCTTTTGCAGACTGCGGGGAGCTGTTAAAACCGTGCAAATAGAGTAACGTTGACATCAGGCCGTGCCCCTCAATTGTGCGTAAATACCACCGGCCACTACACTCCTGTGCAACAAGCCACAAATGGTGAGGCTTGACAAATCCAATAAACAGAGAGTAACACAGCAGCACAAGGAGACAAACACAACCTAATATCCATCCGAATCCAAATCAGGGCAGAACTCATTGCTCTCCAGTCGATGGACCTGAGTTGTCAAACCAAATTCTCTATTATCGGCAACAGACAATTCGAGATAACGCCATCCCGGAGCAACTGTATCAAGCGTAAAATTGGTACAATGTGGTTTGAATTGCACACTTGTTGATGGCGTCGCCATCATACGGATGCCATTCCAATCCATATCCATCTCCTGATGGATATGTCCACAAAGCATCGCCTTAACCCGTGAGTAACCTTGCAGATACTGGGCCAGAATATGTGAATTTCGCAAACTATGCTGATCCAGCCAAGTACAACCTGATGGTAATGGATGATGATGAAGCAGGATCACCGTGTAACGTTCAGGGTACTTATCCAGGCACTTTTTCATCCATTCAAGCTGATATTCCGACAACTCCCCGTGGGGAACGCCCTGCACCTGACTATCAAGCATCAAAAGTTGCCAGTGCTTACCGACTAAAATCTGTTTCGACGGAGAAACGCCAGCCGCCGCCAAGGCATCCACCATTGCGGGCTGATAATCATGATTACCGGGCAACCAGACACAAGGCGCCGGTAAACGGGCGATACCCCCAGCAAAATGTCGATAAGCTTCCAACGACTGATCCTGCGCCAAATCACCTGTCGCTACGATTAAATCAATATCAGCATTTTGCTTGAGGATGGCATCCAGCACCGCCTGGTAACTGCGATAAGTATTAATACCCAGTAAAGTATCTTCTTTGCCGGCAAAAAGATGCGTATCTGTTATTTGCAATATTTTGGCTGTGGTTCCCTCTACCACAGGCAGTTCAAACTGGCTTTCCAAATGGTTTCCTTGTCCTATAAGTCATCGGCGAGCATCATAACTCGTTTTAACGCAAGAGATCTGCTGACTGGCACACACTTCCCTTTTCTCGGTTAAAAATTAGGAATTATCTGAATTCCACTCTTTTTTTAACTTTTCATGGTGTAATGCCAACCATTGTATCGCAATAACGGAAGTGGCATTATCAATAATTCCTTCTTCCATCCAATGATAAGCTTGTTCACGACTGACTACATGTACCCGAATATCTTCATGTTCGCCAGATAATCCATGAATACCGGTAGCTGTCGTAGCATCCACTTCCCCCACCATCACAGAGATACGTTCAGTTGTTCCTCCTGGGCTGGAGAGATAACTCAACACCGGCTTGCAACGTTTAACTTCAATTCCTGCCTCTTCCATTGTTTCGCGGCGCACCACCTGTTCCACCTCTTCGCCCTCTTCAATCATACCGGCAACAATTTCCAGTAACCACGGCGTTGCTTTCGTCTCTATTGCCGGAATACGTATCTGCTCTATCAACACAACCTCATCACGACGTGGATCATAAGGCAACAACGCACCGGCATGGCCCCGCTCAAAAACTTCACGGCTAACCTCTTCACTCCAACCACCAGCAAACAAGCGATGACGGAAGCGGTAATTTGTCAGTTTAAAGAATCCATTGTATAAACTTTTTTTCGTAATAATTTCCACATCCTGCTTATCTAATATGACTGGTGTTGACGGCTTCTTATGCATAAAATTCTCCTAAATAGTTTCTTACTTGCTAGCCACTAAGATGATATTAATCAAGCGGAGTTAAAAAATTCATCCTTTGGTGGTGTAAAGTTAAGCTAAATTAAGGCAATATGGCACAAACGGCTACCTTTGGCTGATAGCATACTCTGCTAGAATCAGTAACATTTCGTTTTTCACCAAGGCAACGTAAGAGTCTATCCCAATAGGCGTAATTGGTGCAGGCCGTTCTTGTAATTGAACAGTGAATTCGGGCAGCGGGCAGCCCCCAGAGCATTCACTCTTTATTACAAAGCATGGCAAATAAAATAGCCTAATGGGACAGACAACGAGCAAAATAGCTGTGCAATCAAGGAATTACAATGAAGAAACTGCTCTCCATTTTTATCGCTATGAGCCTGACGGGATTTAGTTCGATGAGTCAGGCGGAAGATCTTTTGCAAGTTTATAAGCAAGCAAAAGAGAGTAACCCTGAACTACGTAAATCAATGGCTGAACGTAATAAAGCTTTTGAAAAAATTAATGAATCCCGTAGCCCATTATTACCTCAGTTGGAATTAAATACCGGATACTCCTATAACAGTGGTTACCGCGATCAACGTGATACAGAAAGCAATACATTGAATGCGAAGCTTGGCTTGAGTCAGACCATTTTTGATATGTCTAAATGGCGCCAATTGAACTTAGAAGAAAAAACGGCAGGTATTGCTGATGTTACCTATCAAAGCAGTGAACAAAAACTGATCCTGGATAGTGCAACAGCTTATTTCAAAGTACTACGCACCATTGATACGCTCTCCTACATTGAAGCTCAGAAAGCGGCCATTTACCGCCAGTTGGACCAAACGACTCAACGTTTTAATGTCGGTCTGGTTGCAATTACTGATGTCCAGAACGCCCGTGCTAACTACGATGACGTACTCGCTCAGGAAGTTGTCAGCCGTAATGATCTGGACAATGCACTGGAAGCTCTGCGTCAGGTAACGGGTATTTATTACCCTCGCCTAGCCTCGCTGAATATTGATCATTTCAAAACACAGAAACCAGAAGCAGTGGATATTCTGCTAAAAGAGGCAGAGAAACGTAATTTAAATCTGCTATCTGCCCGCTTAGGTCAGGATCTAGCTCGTGAACAAATCAAAGCAGCCCAAACCGGCCATATGCCAACTATTGATTTAGGCGCTTCTACCAATGTTTCAAATAGCCAGTTTCATGGTTCTAATCGTCAAGCAGGCAGCAAAGAAAGTGCCTATAATGGCGAGAACAGCGTTGCCCTGACGCTTCGTCTGCCAATTTATAGCGGAGGCGCAACCAGTTCCCAAGTTGAACAGGCACAATATGGTTTTGTCAGCGCCAGTGAACAATTAGAGAGCGCTTACCGTAATGTTGTACAGACTGTCCGTTCTTCCTTTAACAACATATCTGCTTCCATCAGCAGTATCGACGCCTATAAACAGCTTGTTGTTTCGGCGCAAAGCTCTCTCGACGCAATGGAAGCAGGTTATCAAGTTGGTACACGTACCATTGTTGATGTACTGAATGCCACTACCAAGTTGTACGATGCCAAACAAAAGCTATCCAATGCTCGCTATGATTATCTGATTAATCAACTGAATATTCAGCACGCACTCGGTACGCTAAATGAGAAGGATTTAGTTGCTCTGAATCATTCGCTAGGTAAACAGCTCTCAACTTCCGCTAATAGCATTGTTCAAGAAACAGAAGCACCAGCAACATCTGGCCGTAACTAATTCACTCCTTCACCTTCACTAATCAACGGCCCGCCAGAAAAGCGGGCTGTTTTATTTCTTACTAACAATAATCTACTCTGAAAAAAAATCCTATATTTCTCTTCATACAGAAAATAGATAAATCAAAAAAAACCTTCAAATGGATTCCAACTCTGACTATTCATCTTTTCTTTCAAATAATAAGCATAGTTGGCGATTGTTCCCCATATTACCGCAAAGGCAGAGTTAATCCCTATGACAACAGCGGGAGGAATCTCAATATTCAGAACGCTTTCAATAACCGCCAGTAGCATAATCATGCCAACAGCGATGCCGCATAAAGTCAAACTTTTCCGCCATAAACCTAAAACAAAGAAGTAAATGCAACCAAAAAAGAAGGCAATAAAATTCATGTTCAACAACATACGACGCATAGAGGGTTCTACTTTCATAGCAGCTTTATACTCAGGCGTTTTAGGAGCACCATGCTGTTCAAAGAATGCAAAACGTGTCTGCCACCTTTCTGAATAATGACTCTTCTCCATACGACTTAATTTCCTTAATTAAAATAGAAAATACAACACCAATAATATAATAATTCCTCTTATTAATTTAAGATTATATTCCTAGGATTATTTTCTGGAGATATAAAATAGAGAATATAATTAGTAGATTCACTTACATCATCATGTTACATATTCAATCACCCTTAATTTACCGTAATTAATGGATTTCAGATTAATACCATAAAATATTAATTACAGCACTATTTTTCTAAAAAATGGAGGTTTTTCAACATTAAAACCAGATTAAACAGAACACCAGACACTCAATATCCGGCAATCCCTTTATCAGACAAAAAATCAGGCTAGCAATTTGAAGGTTTATGCTTTAATTTTGTTCATATTTCCCCTATCCTTAAGACTATTTCATGCAAGAATTATAGACACCTAAAATCTGGGTATACGACTATGACAATAAAGCGGACCAAAGATATTAACCACGGCACCTTCCGTAAGGCTTGGCGTAACTATCGCCTTGCACCTGTGGCAATGGCTGTCAGTGCGGTTTTCATGTTATCTGCCTGTGAAAAGAGTGATGAAACTGTCTCTCTTTACATGAATGCAGATGAATGTTCTAAAGCCAATCCATCACAAAGTGAGCAATGTACTACTGCTTATAACAATGCGTTGAAAGAAGCGGAAAAAACAGCGCCTAAATATGCCACCAAAGAAGACTGTATTGCTGAATTTGGTGAAGCACAATGTACTCAAACCCCGGCACAAGCTGGCCCTGGTACCTCTACTTCCAGTACCTCCACCAATGGCCAAGCTCAGGCACAACAGCAGCAAAGCGGCAGCTTCTGGATGCCGCTGATGGCAGGTTATATGATGGGGCGTCTAATGGGAGGCGGTTCAGCGCCGTCACAACCTCTGTTTAGCTCCAAATCCGCCACCAGCCCGGCAAATGGTCAATTCGTTGATGCGTCAGGTAAAAACTATGGCCCTGCAACCGCAGGTGGGCGTTCCATGACAGTGCCTAAAACAGCTATGGCGCCAAAACCAGCAACAACCACAACCATTACCCGTGGCGGCTTCGGTGACTCTGTTGCAAAACAGTCAGCCATGCAACGCAGCAGCGCCTCTTCTGGCTCCACATCTCGTTCAGTGGGAGGTTAACCACGGATGAAACGTATTGCTATTACTGAACGCCCGGACTGGCGTGAAAAAGCGATAGAATATGGCTTTAATTTTCACACCATGTATGACGAACCTTACTGGTGTGAAGATGCTTATTACCAGTTTTCTCTTGCCCAAATTGAAGAAATCGAAGCTACCACCGCTGAACTACACCAAATGTGTTTACAAGTAGTGGAGAAAGTTGTCGATAGTGAAGAGTTGTTGACTAAATTTCAGATTCCAAAGCATTGTTGGGATTTTGTTCGTAGCTCCTGGATTACCAGTCAGCCATCACTCTATTCCCGTTTAGATTTGGTTTACGACGGTAAAAGCCCGGCAAAACTGTTGGAAAATAATGCGGATACACCAACTTCGTTATATGAGTCCGCTTTTTTCCAATGGATCTGGTTAGAAGATCAGATGAATGCCGGGTTACTACCAGCACATGCCGATCAATTCAACAGCATGCAAGAGCAATTGATCGAACGCTTTGCTCAGTTGCGTGATGAACATGGCTTTGGCTTACTGCACATGGCCTGCTGTCAGGATACGGAAGAAGATCGCGGTACTGTTCAATACTTGCAAGATTGTGCACTGGAAGCGGGTGTTCCAACAGAGTTCTTATTTATTGAAGATATCGGTCTGGGGGAAAAAGGCCAGTTTACTGACCTGCAAGACCAGGTGATCAGTAATTTGTTCAAACTCTACCCTTGGGAGATGATGTTCCGTGAGATTTTCGCGACCAAATTAGAAGACGCCGGTGTTCGCTGGTTAGAACCGGCCTGGAAAAGTATTATCTCCAACAAAGCATTGCTACCAATGTTGTGGAAGATGTTTCCAAATCATCCAAACTTGTTACCCGCTTATTTTGCCGATGATAATTATCCGGCAATGGATAGCTATGTTATTAAGCCGCTGTTCTCACGGGAAGGGGCTAATATTCGTATTATTGAAAAGGGTAAGGAAATTGCCAACGTTGATGGTCCTTACGGTAAAGAAGGTATGATCGTTCAGCAATTTCATACACTGCCAAAATTCGGGGACAATTATACGCTAATTGGTAGCTGGCTGGTAAATGATCAACCTTGCGGTATTGGTTTACGGGAAGACAGTAAACTCATAACTCAGAATTTATCCCGCTTCTACCCACATATTATTTTGGATTAATTCTCAATAGGGAGGAATGAGGAAAATACCCAAAACTCCTCCCTTAAATATCCAGTGAAGAAACTTTGTACCCTTATACATTTATAAAAAAGGTAGATAATATGGCAAACACAATATATTTAACCATCACAGGTAAAAAACAAGGGCTTATATCCAGTGGTTGTTCTACCTATGATTCCATCGGCAATAAATATCAAACTGGTCATGAAAATGAAATTTATGTTTACTCATTTGACCATGATATCAGCAGAGAACAGAATGTTAATCACTCACCTATCTCAATCACTAAACCTATAGACAAATCATCTCCTCTATTAGGCATAGCAATATCAGAAAATGAATCTATCAATTGTAGATTAGACTTTTATAGAACATCAAATAATGGTGCTCAGGAAAAATATTATTCAATTGAGATCATGCACGCTGCGATAAAAAGCATATCCACCCATTATCCTAATTCACTTACCCATAATGACGCACAGCCCTACGAAATAATATCCATTGCCTATGGCAATATAACATGGAAACACCATATTGCAGGTACATCTGGTTATAGTATATGGGATGAAAGGGTCAGTTAAAATTAATATATTGGGGAGAAATCCCCAATATATTTTCAATTATTTTATCTCTTTTGAAAAAACCAATATTAAACATTTATTTCCTTTATGAATAGTTTTCATAATATCAAACAATAATTAGAGCTTATTAAACTCATTTAACATTTTCAGCGAAGGTTAATGCTAAGCAATGTTCTTTTTTCTCATTCTCAACTACAGACGATTTTGACAATATAAAAGAATCATCATATATAGTCTCAAAACCTTTCATATACCATATTTCATCATTATTTACTGTATAACCAGTTGATTTCATATAATTAATCATTCTATTATAGCTATTATCCATATCTATCAAATCACAAAAATAAACAGAGCTATATATCGGCGATGATTCATCATTAGGATAATATTCAAAAAAATAATTTTTAGAAATACGAGGAGCTTCTTTTATTTTTTCATTAGTAAGAAGATGATACTTTAAAAAATCACTTTCTTTATAAAGAACATTAGGCATCATAAATAACCATAAAAATACACATATACAAGATAACGCCATCATTAGTATCATCACTATTGTTATGGTTAATTTCTTCATAATTTCAGGCCATAAATCGTTGTAGGTTTATAATGACTAATAACAATATCTTTTTCATAAGATATTTATCAACAGGTCCATAATAACCCCATATCTTATAGTCATATTCTTTATTTTTAGGCTTTGTTAAAGACATATAATTTCTTGGTAATACAGACTTATAGAAACCGAGTAAATTTGAAACCAAATCTTCGCAACTAAATTCACTATCACTAAAAACGGGAAAAGAACGAGTTTGATTATAAAGTTTCAAACTCCAATGAAACACAATACATTATTGAATGTAAAAACACGTCATAGCCAATTTACTTATCTTTGACTACGGACGTAAAATCAGACCACTGTTCAATACGGAACGCACGAATATCACGGACTGACGGAGGAAACCAAGATTGCGCCTTGAGGGATTGGATCGCCATAAAAAGCTGAGCCATATTCTCATCGTCACTGATATACAAACTGCCTTGTACACGCCGAAAACCATATTGCGCCAGCGTTGCACCAATTTCAGCGTACGCTTGTGAGACCCCTTTAGGGTGATGCTGTTCTGTGTCAACAACAACTAAATCAAATGCAATGGCGTACATTCAGGCCGCCTTAGGATCATCGTTGACATGTTTCAGACGATATTCAGTCTTCTCACCAGTTTCAACCAGCACAACCTCAACCAACCAGTCACCATCCTCTAACGGGCGAATCAGTTGCCCCACTTCATATTTAGGCCCAAATGCACCAAAGCTTTTAATTGTACCGACAGGTACTCGGGGAACACTTATCATGACCATTCCTCATTATTGAAATCCATTGATAATGTAGTATTTTGATAACATCGTTTCAAGAAAAATAGCGATATCACGCCTTTCACAAACCTACGTTTTCAAAAACAAGGAAATAGTATTCCTCGCTGTTTTGTCTTGCCTGTTACCGATCAGGTAGTCCATTTGCCTTACCGACAGCAATGCCGAACCGATCCACCATTACACACTTAATGCCATCCTTCGTCATGGCGGCTCAACCTCTGCGAGATCTAGAACCACGCCGTCGCTATGTGACTTTAATTACAGTGATTCTCATTTACGGCTTTTTTCGCTCGCACTCTATTAATCTACTCATGAATCTTTAACATATTTCAATCTACAACCAAAGTTTCAACAAAACCTGCATCTTCAACTTTAGTTTGACATATCAATCTGAAAATATCAGAGTTCTCCGTTGCTGATCCCAACGCCAACAAGATTGATCTCCCGTGATACACACACCTCCCAACCAACGCTCCAAGGGAAAACTATCCATCCAATCCCGCTTATTAGACAATAATTCCTGACCAAACTGCGTCAATATCAATGTTAAAGACCCAGAGTCAAAATATATCGCGGGTTCTGGTGAAAGGCGCAGATTATCAATAATGGCATCAAGCATAATATCTCCCAACCAAGGCAGAGGTTCATGATGCTCTGTCAGTTGCTGAAATAATTGCTCATTTGTACAAGGCTGCTCCGCCAAAATATTCAGCACTAATTGCTCTGTCAAACCCAATCCATTATCAAATGAAGGAAATTCCTGACAATGACGAAGTAATGCCTGAGAGAGGTAAGGAAGCTCATGTGCTACTTTTCCTACCATTTCAATTAAATGTGAAGGGCGGATTCGACTAATAAGCGCAATTTTTCAGAAAGGCGGTCAGTTGCTATAGTAGGCATCTTTCCCGCCACAGGAGAATGCGCTATGGCCTATACACAACTGACCGAGACAGAAAGATATCAGATTTCCAGTTTAAAAACAGCGGGTTTTTCACAGCTTTTCATTGCTGAGTCACTTAAGCGAAGTCCGTCGACCATCAGCAGAGAATTGAAGAGAAATCAAGAAGTTC
>NZ_PUWT01000076.1:0-6841 GCF_002968995.1 Photorhabdus hindustanensis | reverse complement strand
GGAATAACAGGAAATTTTTGGCATGGATGCTACTTATTGTAGAGAGTTAAATATAAGAACATTAAAAGGAGAATTAATCATGGTTTAGTGACACAGCTATACCGCTACCAGCCTGATAAATCCAGGCACACGACGACTGTGTAGAGGTCGGGTTCCCACGGCGACGTAGTGAGGGAAAGGCGGCTTAGAGCATCACTGAGTTCCGGTTAGCGCCCGGTTAACGCATAAGTAGGCTATAACACTTCATCGGGAAAAACAGGGAATCATCGGCACGGAAGCCAATTATTAAATTAAGAAGGTAAACATCATGCAAAAGAATCAGGTTAAATTCAATGACAAAGATTTAGTAAAAATTAATTCTGTATGGTTGAAAAATAATCCGCAAAAAAATCATTTTCATCCTGACCATGAAAGTGTTTGCATTAAAGTTAATGACTCTTTTCATATTCTTAATAAAGATGAAAAATACAGAATCTTTTCTATCGGCGTGACCGGCTCATGGTTAGTTGTCAAAGATGAAGATTTAGAGTGGATTACTGTAGATTGTGATGATTTTCGTGAGATTTTCATTAAAGTGTAAATATGAGGGTTAAACAATGAACTCAAAAATGAAATTTGCAATTGAATGTAAAGCTGAACAAGCTCGCTATTTATCAGAAGCTAAAATCTATCGGCGCGGTTCTGAAATGCGAAAAATGTATGTTTCTCTCGCGTGGAGAAATAGAAATAACGCTCGGTGCTGGACTGTACTTTAATTAACCAGCAAGGTTACTGCCTATCAATTAAATTAACTGGAGTAAAAACAATGTTAACTGCACAACAGGTTATTCGATATAAAGTGTTAGAAGATTATTATCAACTGTATTCAAAAGAAGGCATTAATATCAATCTCACCGGTGAGCAAGTCGATGATGCATTTGAAGCTCTCTTAAAAGAAGAAGGAGAAATTCAGGATGTTATCGATGGCGTCAGGTACGGTATTCAAGAAACTGATATTAAATGTCCGATTAGCCGTCACTATGAAACGAAATCAGTAGCAACCCAAGCACCGAACGGACAATGGGCAGGCTGGACGTTTTATTATGGAGGTGGAAAGCATAGCGAACCAGAATTAATTGAGTGGATAGAAGACGCTTATTTGTTGAATTGCGTCGAGGAAGAGCAGTTGATTACAATAAGAAAATTTAATTTAATGAAAAATGAGGATTAAACAATGATGAAAATACAAGATATTTACAGTTTTGAAATATGGTGTGAAGACGTAAGAATTACGCGTTCCGAAGAAGGAATCTCAGTTGAAGTATCTGACGTAAATGAAGAAAATTTGCAAAGAATGATTAACGAATTTTATTGCGAGGATATACTAAAAATAATCGGCGAGAAAGATATTGTTAATTATTTAGAAGAAAATGGTTACTCCGTAATTAAACGAGAGGAAGAATAATATGTCTGCACACGTACACGCTGAACTTATGATGCAATATGCAAAAGATGCTTTGAAAACTGATGAACCGTGGAAGTTATGGCAAGTTTGTTTTAATGGAAAGTGGGTAAGTTTTACTACTAGCAATCCAACATGGCTTATTGACTTGGAATATCGCCGCAAGCCTGAAATAATCACTGTCGGCAAAGTTAGATTTCCTAAACCTATTGATTATGAATTAGAAAACGGAGATAAATATTATATAGTTTTTAATCCATATATGATGAAATGGTGTAATCGTGACGAGGATTATTTGAGACTAAAAGAGGGAAGAATTCATTTAACTTTAGAAGCCGCTAAGCAGCATGCAGGAGCATTAGCTAAAATAAGTAGAGGTGAATTTTAACAAAGGAGTAGTGACGCCAGCGGAGGGCATTGGAGTATATAGCATGAAAATAAACAAACAACTTTTCAATTTAGCTCAATGTGAAGCTTATATCGCCCGTCAACTAATGAGCGATATAAACTGGTCAATAGCCATGAACTATCTAAGGTTAGCATATGAAGATGATTAAAGAGTGGCTCTTTGCTATGTTATTTCCCACCTGTTTAATTCTGTTTACAACGTTAATTTTAGTTTTTCTGAGGTAATTATGCTTATAGTCAATTGTGACTCTTTTAAAGTCAAACACTCTAGTAGAGTAAATGAAATCGAAATAACCGGGAATGTTGTTATACAGGGAAATTCCGAGGAGGTGCTTAATTCAACTAATCTTTGTTTCAACGAAGTAAAGGAATATTTCGAGCAAAGGGGTTATAAAATAGAGGCTTTGTAATATGAACTCTCATCAACATCAGGGAAAAAGCAAGGAAACGGAATTCTATAAAAGAATCGGCTATTCAGATAAAGAGATTATCGAGCACAAGGAAGTTGAATATAAGCGCTCTATCCAATCCTTGGATATGAATATGCCGATTAGTTTAATTGAACTTAGCGGAGATTTTACATGACTGGGTATTTAATAAGAGCGCCAGATATTTTCAAGAGTAAGCAAGAGGCTATAGAAGCAGTCAGGGAAATAATTAACGGAAAACCTCACCCAAACGTTTTTAAATTATCAAATATGGCAATCGCAGAAAAGCTATGGAATGCAAATCTCGATGCTGCATTAAATCACCCTCCCCTCCCCAGTTATCTGATTAACGAGCGAGAAAATCAAAAAACTTTGGAGTGGCAAGAATATTTCAAAACCCATAAACGAAAAGAGTACGACCATTATCGCGGTGATAACCCAATACGTCGGCATGGTGGTATTTGGACTGGAGATTAATGATGAAATTTGCAAAAGCCATGAGAAAACAGGCCAAACTGCGACTGGCATTAACTGGTCCCAGTGGCTCTGGAAAAACATACTGCGCATTAACAATCGCAAAAGGACTTGGCGGCACAACAGCAGTGATTGATACCGAAAAAGGCAGCGCATCACTGTACTCTGACCGATTCAACTTTGATGTTCTGGAATTAGCCCCGCCATTTACCCCAGAGCGATTTATCGAGGCTATCGGTGCTGCACAACAAGCCGGATACGATAACCTCATCATCGATAGCATCACTCACGAATGGAGTGGGACGGGTGGCTGTCTGGAAATGCTGGATAGTCTGGCGAAGGCCAAATATCGCGGAAATACGTGGTCAGCATGGAGCGATATCACTCCGCGTCACAACAAGTTTCTCGACTCAATTCTTCGTTCTGACATGAACATCATCGCAACGATGCGCAGTAAGACAGAAACAGCCCAGGTTGATAATGGGAACGGGAAAAAGAGAGTCGATAAATTAGGCATGAAGTCAGAGCAACGCGACGGTGTTGAGTATGAATTCACTACTGTCATTGATTTGAACCATGAGACCCACACAGCAACAGCAAGCAAGGACAGAACCGGGTTGTTCAGTAATGCTGATTTCACTGTCATTGATGAGGGTACAGGCAAGCGGTTAATGGACTGGCTGAACGATGGAAGAAGCAAGGCCGAGATAGATCTGGCTCACTTTACTGATTTTGCAGGGAAAGCAAAGAACATGGATGAACTCAAAGCAGCATTTGCTGAGGCTTATAAATCACTCCGGGACACACCAGAGCAAGGAAAAGCTCAAGAAATATATGAGCTGAAAAAATCAGAACTTGAGCAAAATGAGGCAGCATAAATGGCAATTAACACAATTATAGTGAGTGGAAATTTAGGCAGGGACTGTGAACAAAGATGGACTCCGGCAGGGAAGCCGATCGCCTCTTTTTCTCTACCAGTTAAGCAAGGCTATGGGGAGCACGAAAAAATATCCTGGGTAGTCTGCAAGATGTTTGGGGCTAAGGCTGAAAAGTTGCCCCAATACTTAACTAAAGGGATCAAGATCGTAGTGACGGGTGAATTCCTCATGGAGGAGTGGACGACGCAGGACGGAACCAAGCGATCAGCGGCGGTAATTATTGTCGAAAAATTGGATTTTGGCAGCAATGTACAGGGAGGGCAACAGCCACAACAGCAATATTCAGGGCAACAACAATCTCAATTTTGGGGAGCACCACAGCAACCACAGCAGCAATCTCAGCAGTTCAGCGGTGGCGGTGCTCCTTCGCGTCCGGCTCAATCCTCTGCTCCACAAAGCAATGAGCCACCAGTGGATTTTGATGATGATATTCCGTTTTAGAGTTCACCTATCGCGTATTTATTCTCGAAAATCCTGAACGATGTAAAAATTAATTAATTTAAGTGAGGTGATTTATGGCTGTGAAGTTAGAAATTTTTATCTCGTTTAATGAAGACTTAAATAAACATCATGTCGAATATTCCACTGCATTTACTTCATGTAGCACGCATGAAGAGCGACAGATTCTTACTGAATTAAGAACTAAATTATTGGCTGAAATGGATAATCAATATGTAGGAAATTATATTAATTAAAAATAGAGGGTTTATTATGTGTCAAAAAACACCGTGGAATCCATGCAATAAAGCAATTCAGCGGGTTAAAGACCCGCTCCCAATTCCCGTGAGATGTCATTATTGCTGCGGCCACGTAACAATAGCTCATCATGAAAAGATATTCGGAAAAATCCACAGTAAATGGCCGTGGATGTATATCTGCACATCGTGTAGCGCGTATGTAGGGATGCATCCATATACTGACATTCCGTTAGGAACGTTGGCAGATAAAGCAACTCGAAATGCTAGAATTAGCGGTCATTGGCATTTTGAAGAAATGCGAGAGAGATGGAATTTAGAGCGCACGGATGCGTATAAATGGCTAGCAAGAAAATTGGGTATCAATAAATGCGAATGTCACTTCGGCTGGTTCGATATTGACACTTGTCATCGAGCTAAAGAAATTTGTGAAAATATGATTATTAAGAGGAATAACTCATGAGCAAGAAATTAATAATAACAGGAAATGCTTCAGTTTATTTCAGTAAAATAATTGAAGTAGACGATGATGAATACAAGGAAATAATCGATGATGAAGACCGATTAGGTTGTCAAATAGATGTTGACGACATGTTCGAAATTTTAGACATCAGTTATATTGAAGCCGAAGTTATTCAGCAGAGGTAATTATCATGACTAAAAATACAGAGTCTTTAATATCCGCATGTCACGAATTAGCAAGAGTAGCAAGCTGTGACGATTATTTAATTTTGAATGAGATAGCTGATAAATTGAAGTTTCTTCGTAAAGAACGTGACAGCTATAAAGAAATGTTTTATGAGTCGTGCTTGGGTTTGGGTGCTATAGCTTGTGCTGCGGGAATTAAAGAAGAGAATGATTCAGGTTCTCCGGGCCAAGTAATAGATAAGATTAACTCAATGCTTAATATAGATTGGAATTTCAATTCGCATCCCGATATTAAAGTTGGCGAAGAAATGAAATGTTGGGCATATGTACGTCGAACAGTAAAGCAGCTTGATTTTGTCGGACAAGATGAAAACGGACAGGCTCAATATTTTTATAAAGCGCCTCAGATTCATGAATATGTCACTGTGCTTAATTATTTAAACAAACCGACACCAGATGAAGAACATATTGATACATGGGATTATGAAGAAGATGGAGATATTCCTGAGTGGTCCGTTTACAATGATGCTATAGCTTGGGTGCATGCTGTGGGCTGGCATGAAGAATATAGTCATTATGAATATAACTCTTATTATGAAGAAATAGACAAAAATATCCAGGTATTGGCATGGGCTGAATTTATTCATCCTGCCGCGCCGGAGGTAAATAATGAGTGATTATCTCTGTCATCACTTTTATTTCATCTGGAAACGAATGTTCAAGCGATACATGATAAATGTTCTCGTATATCGCGGAATGAGTTTATCAGAAGCAAAAGAAGCCGCAGCATGTGAGATTGAATCATATTCTAGAAAAGATGAATATTGGAAATATATTCATCCGCATGATGCTGCACAAGAGGCACTATCTTATTGGAGCGATTAATTATGGAAATAAGATTAGATAAATATGTCATCACGTCAGATGAGTATCAGTTCATTCTTAATGAGATTAAAATAAATAAGGAAGGTAAAAACATCGGTCAAGAGAGATTACAAACAATCGGCTATTATCCCCGACTAGAGCAATTAATTAAGAAGCTAATTTTATTAGAAATTCGTCGTAGCGACATTAAATCACTGCAAGATATGAGTGATAAAATAAATCAGTTTGCAACAGAAATTTCATTGAAAATAAAATAGCTCAATCTTAAAATTGCATTTATACAGGAAATAAAATCACATGAAATTAATCAGCTTAATAAAGCCAATCGAAGTTAACTACTTTGGCATTGAATTATCAGTTCCATTCTGGACTAAATTTATAGTCACAGAAAACAAGGGAATTGTATTGGCATGGAACAAAAGGCCGTCTCAAATTAACGACAATTGGTTCTCTGAATTACCATCATCTCAATATGAAATTGTAGCTATTGTCGATTTAGAAGATATGGACTGGAAAGAAACTCTCGTTGAAATATGAGTGTAATTAGAGAAGGCTTGATTATGTTAACTTGCTCAATGAAAGATTTTAAATACACGTCGGATGATTGGTATTTTGATAATTCACCTAGAATGACAATGGCTTATTTAGATTGTGGATTATTCTTTATTAAAATATCAGCCATTAAAAGTAACAATTCACTGATAAATAATTGGTTTTCAATATACATAACTGATCAGGATGGATGGAGTGAAATTAAATTTGATATTACAGAAGCTAACATTGAAAGAGCGCAGAAAATCATTGATGCCGCTGAAAAATGTAGACTATTAAATAATGAGTTAACTGATTTAATATGGGATTAAAAATGAAAATAACTGATTTGAAATTTAATCTAGATGAATGACCAAGTTCTAGAAAACGGAC
>NZ_PUWT01000075.1:0-11625 GCF_002968995.1 Photorhabdus hindustanensis | reverse complement strand
TTTTGGTGTCGGAAGACAGCAAACAGAAGTCGGAAGACAGAAGAGAGACAGATTTCAGCTTGTTCAGAGATTGGTTCCAATGGTTGTGTTGACGGAGAGTCAGACAAGGGTTGGAATAAAACGGAATATGCCTGGCGGCGATAGCGCGGTGGTCCCACCTGACCCCATGCCGAACTCAGCAGTGAAACGCCGTAGCGCCGATGGTAGTGTGGGGTCTCCCCATGTGAGAGTAGGACACTGCCAGGCTTTAAATACAGTAGAAACCCTCAGCGTAAGCTGGGGTTTTTGCGTTTGTAAGACAGCCGCTGCTTTGGCTCCATAAACGTTACGATGCTTGTCGAAATTTGCTTTTGTTAATCATCCCTTTATCTCCAGCGTTTTTACCATCTGCGGCTGGTAGTTTCGGATTGATTCCCTTGTGAGCCATTCCTGCGGTTGCTGTGGCTATGTTGCCCTCGATACTTTGCATCCCGAAATTACTTTAATACATTATCGATTCATAAAATAATTTTGTTTCTTTATTAGAATATATTGTTTTTATATTTATAGTTTTGAAATTGAATTATTTATATATTGCGTCATTTTATGTTGAATTATTAGATTCTTAGCAATAACATCATTGAATTTTAGGTGATTTATTTTAAATATTTAATTAATATTAGTTTGATGTCTTTTGTTATAAAATAAAATTGAAATTATTTCATTTTCATAATATTAAAAACTATTAATTATTTATATATTGAATATCGAAATATGACCAAAAATGAAATAATTTCAGCTTACTTGTAAAGCCTCGACATTTTGTTAATACTTAGTTAGATTTAGCTGTCTGGAAGTCTAAACGTGTAAATGGATAAAAAATCGAGGTCATAGCATGCCAATTTGTATACCGGATGAATTACCCGCAGTGAATTTTTTACGAAATGAGAATGTGTTCGTAATGACATCTACCCGTGCGAATATTCAAAATATACGTCCACTAAAGGTATTGCTGCTTAACCTGATGCCAAAGAAAATTGAGACTGAAAATCAATTTCTAAGATTATTATCCAACACGCCTTTACAGGTAGATATCCAGCTACTGAGAGTAGATAACCGGAAGTGCAGGAATACGCCCGCTGAGCACTTGAATAACTTTTATTGTGATTTCGAACGGATAAAACATCAAAATTTTGATGGCTTAATTGTTACTGGTGCGCCATTAGGATTAGTTGAATTCGAAGATGTGGCATATTGGGAGCAGATAGAGAGAATAATTCGTTGGGCGAAGGAGCATGTCACTTCTACTCTATTTATTTGTTGGGCTGTGCAAGCAGCTTTGAATATTTTGTATGACTTACCGAAGCTTACCAGAGAAGTAAAACTATCCGGTGTTTATTATCATTCTACTTTGGAGCCTTTAGCATTATTGACTCGCGGCTTTGATGAATCTTTTTTTGCGCCTCATTCTCGCTATGCAGATTTTCCTGAGCAGGTTATTCGTGAACATACTGATCTGGATATTCTTTGCAATTCTGAGGATGCGGGGGTGTATTTACTGGCGAGTAAAGATAAGCGTATGGTATTTGTCACTGGGCATCCTGAATATGATGCCGGAACGCTGGCGAGTGAATATTTACGCGATTTAGCAGCAGGTTTGGAGCCAAAGATCCCAATAAATTATTTTCCAGATAATAATCCAGAAAGAAAACCACTGGCATCATGGCGTAGTCACGGGCATTTATTATTTTCCAACTGGCTAAATTATTATGTGTACCAGATCACGCCATATGATCTTACCTACATGAATCCAACACTGGATTAATATCTTTATAAATGGCTGAAATTCAGCCATTTAACCCTTCTGATTTTTTCTGATCTCCTGTCATTAGTACCTATCAAAATATCGCACTTTTTGTAGTTTATCTTATATAACAAAAACTTAACCAAATGATCTTATGATTTATGGAATCAATTTCTCTAATTTAAAATAGGTAATTTTCTTTATAACTAATTGTTTTTTATTGGATAAAAATAAATTTTTAAAAAAAATGGAAATCGTTTTTGATTTATTTTAAATATCTATTACTCTTATTCAGGTGGCTTTAAAATGAGGATAGATGAATGACGCAGCAAACTTTAGCGACTGAATTATCGTTTATTAAACGATTTGGAGCGGCAGAGCAGGAGATTTTGATACCTGAGGCGGTAGATTTTCTGAAAGATCTGGTTGTTCGGTTTACTGATGCACGGAAAAAATTGTTAGTCGATCGGGATATTTGGCAAAAGAAAATTGATGATGGTGAATTGCCTGATTTTATTTCGGAAACCAGTTCCATTCGCGAGAGTGAGTGGGAAATTCAAAATATTCCGGCGGATCTCCGTGATCGCAGAGTAGAAATCACTGGACCAGTAGAACGGAAAATGGTTATCAACGCCTTGAATGCTAACGTAAAAGTTTTCATGGCGGATTTCGAAGATTCCTTAGCACCGGCTTGGGATAAGGTGATTGAAGGGCAAATCAACCTGCGTGATGCGGTTAATGGCACAATTTCTTATGTTAATGAGCAAGGTAAGCAGTATCAATTGCAACCTGACCCGGCTGTTTTGATCGCACGGGTAAGAGGACTTCATTTACCGGAAAAACATGTTCTTTATCAGCATGAGCCAATCGCCGGTGGATTGTTTGATTTTGCGCTCTATTTTTACCACAACCATAAACAATTGTTGGCAAAGGGAAGCGGCCCCTATTTCTATTTACCAAAAATTCAGTCCTACCATGAAGCTCAGTGGTGGAGTGATGTATTCAGTTTTGCCGAAGATCGTTTTGAATTACCGAGGGGCACAATCAAAGCAACGGTATTGATTGAAACTCTGCCTGCTGTATTCCAGATGGATGAGATTCTTTATCATCTTCGGCACCATATCGTTGGCCTTAATTGTGGCCGTTGGGATTACATTTTCAGCTACATTAAAACACTGAAAAATCATAGTGATCGGGTTCTGCCTGATCGTCAATCTGTCACGATGGATCAACCTTTCCTCAACGCTTATTCCCGTCTGTTGATCAAAACCTGCCATAAGCGCGGAGCATTTGCGATGGGGGGAATGGCTGCTTTTATCCCCAGTAAAGATATTGAACGCAACAACTGGGTACTAGATAAAGTCCGGGCGGATAAAGAGTTAGAAGCACGTAATGGTCATGATGGTACATGGATTGCCCATCCAGGTCTTGCCGACACGGTGATGGAGGTTTTCGATAAGGTCTTGGCAGAGCGGCAAAACCAGTTAGATATCTTCCGTGAAGAAGATGCACCGATTACCGCAGTTCAATTGCTGGAACCTTGCCCAGGCGATCGTACTGAAGAAGGTATGCGGGCCAATATCCGTGTAGCGGTTCAATACATTGAAGCGTGGATTTCAGGAAATGGATGCGTTCCTATCTATGGTTTGATGGAAGATGCTGCGACAGCCGAAATTTCCCGGACATCCATTTGGCAGTGGATTCACCACGAAAAATCATTATCCAACGGTAAAAAAGTGACAAAAAGTTTGTTTAGTCAAATGTTGGCAGAGGAAATGGAGGTTATTAAGCAAGAGGTTGGAGAAACACGTTTCAGCCAAGGGCGATTTAGCGATGCGGCCAAGTTGATGGAGCGCATTACCACTCAGGACGAGTTGATAGATTTCCTGACGTTGCCGGGATATCAATTGCTTGATTAGAGCCAATCCCATTAGAAAAATTTAAGAAACGAATAATAACAAAACACCATTATCCGATTAATTTAACTAAAGGTAGGAAGTAGAAGTTATGACAATCTCCAGAACTCAACAAATCGCTCAACTGGAACAAGAATGGAAAAGTGACCGTTGGAATGGGATTATTCGCCCGTACAGTGCGGAAGATGTAGTTAAATTGCGTGGTTCGGTTAATCCAGAACATACACTGGCACAGTTTGGCGCTAAAAAGCTGTGGGAACTGCTACATGGCAAAGCTAAGAAAGGCTATGTCAACTCATTGGGGGCATTGACTGGCGGGCAAGCATTACAGCAGGCAAAAGCGGGTATTGAGGCGATTTATCTTTCTGGGTGGCAGGTTGCGGCTGATGCTAATACGGCATCCAGTATGTATCCTGATCAGTCCCTGTATCCGGTGGATTCAGTCCCGGCGGTGGTAAAACGTATTAACAACAGTTTCCGTCGGGCAGATCAAATTCAGTGGGCAAATGGTATTGATGCTGATAATCAGGAATATATCGATTATTTTCTGCCAATTGTGGCGGATGCGGAAGCAGGATTTGGTGGTGTTCTGAATGCTTTTGAATTGATGAAAGCCATGATTGAAGCGGGTGCTGCGGCTGTTCACTTTGAAGATCAACTTGCTGCGGTGAAAAAATGTGGTCACATGGGCGGTAAAGTTCTGGTTCCGACACAAGAGGCTATTCAAAAATTGGTCGCTGCGCGTTTGGCGGCGGATGTTTCTGGCGTGCCTACCCTGTTGATTGCTCGTACGGATGCTGATGCAGCCGATCTGTTAACTTCTGACAGTGACGCTTATGACAGTGAATTCATTACTGGCGAGCGGACTGTTGAAGGGTTCTTCCGCACCAGAGCGGGGATCGATCAAGCGATTAGTCGTGGTTTGGCTTATGCGCCGTATGCTGACTTGATATGGTGTGAAACATCAACACCTGATATTGAAATGGCCCGTCGTTTTGCTGAGGCGATTCATGCTAAATATCCTGGTAAATTGCTAGCTTACAACTGTTCTCCATCGTTCAATTGGAAAAAGAATCTGGATGATAAGACGATTGCACGTTTCCAGGATGAACTGTCAGCAATGGGATATAAATTCCAATTTATTACTCTGGCGGGTATCCACAGTATGTGGTTCAACATGTTCGACTTGGCGCATGCTTACGCGCAGGGTGAAGGCATGAAACATTATGTGGAGAAAGTACAGGAAAGAGAGTTTGGATCAATTAACCGTGGTTATACCTTCTCTTCTCATCAGCAGGAAGTTGGCACAGGTTATTTCGATAAAGTCACAACGATTATTCAAGGGGGAACATCGTCAGTAACCGCATTGACAGGTTCCACAGAAGAGCAGCAGTTCTGATTGTTCTATACCCTATGGATTTCAATTTGAAAGATGACGGGTATATTTCTGATTCTATTCAGCCTGCCGATTGCAGGCTGAATATATTGAGGAGTTGCGATGGGGATAGATTCGGCACATCTGATAGCGCAGACTATTTTACAGGGATTCGATGCACAATATGGTCGCTTTCTGGAAGTGACTTCCGGTGCACAACAACGCTTTGAACAGGCGGACTGGCTCGCTGTTCAGCAAGCGATGAAAAAGCGCATCAATCTTTATGATCATCATGTTGGGTTGGTGGTTGAGCAGCTTAAATGCATACATGGCGCTTTCGGATATGATGAAGAGTACATTGGCAAAGTAAAAGTTGTTTATACCAGTTTATTGCCGGATTATCCCCGGTTTGAAATTGCCGAGAGTTTTTTTTAATTCTGTTTATTGCCGTCTGTTTGAGCATCGTAATCTGACACCGGATAAATTATTTATTTTTACTTCTCAGCCTGCCCGGAGATTCCGGGACATTCCCCGTCCGTTGTCGCGTGATTTTTTCCCTAATGGCGATCTTGCCTCAATGTTACGGACAATCCTTAATGATCTGCCGCTACGTTTGCCTTGGGAAAATTTAGCGAGAGATGTTCATTATATTACGGACTATCTACAACAAACATTTCCAGTCGAAGAATTATTACAGGCAACTTTCCAGATAGCTAATGAACTGTTTTATCGTAACAAAGCGGCTTGGCTGGTAGGTAAGATCCGCATGGGAAGTCAAGTTTACCCTTTCTTGTTGCCGATCCATCATAATGAATCTGGCGGGATATTTATCGATACCTGCCTGACTGATTATGCTGATGCCAGCATTGTATTTGGTTTCGCCCGTTCCTATTTTATGGTTTATGCGCCTTTGCCTGCGGCTTTAGTTGAGTGGTTGAGAGAAATTCTGCCCGCCAAATCAACGTCTGAACTTTATATGGCAATCGGCTGCCAAAAGCATGGTAAAACAGAATATTACCGGGAATATCTGGCGTTTATTACCTTCTCCAAAGAGAAATTTATGATTGCCCCCGGAGTTAAAGGGATGGTGATGTTGGTATTCACTTCGCCTTCATTTGATCGCGTCTTTAAGGTGATTAAAGATAGATTTGCGCCGCAGAAAGAGGTGACGCAGGAGCGGGTACAGGAGTGTTACCGTCTGGTCAAGGAACATGATCGGGTGGGGAGAATGGCCGACACGCAGGAATTTGAAAATTTCGTTATCGATAAAGCCCGCATTAGTCCTGAACTAATGGAAGAGTTGCAGAAAGAAGTGCCGGAAAAGCTGGAAGATTTGGGTGATAAAATCCTGATTAAACATCTGTATATGGAACGCCGGATGACACCGCTGAATATCTATATGGAACAGGTAGAAGAGCAGAAGCTGAAAGATGCTATCGAAGAGTACGGTAATGCAATTAAACAACTTGCAGCGGCGAATATTTTCCCAGGAGATATGTTGTTTAAAAACTTTGGTGTAACGCGACATGGACGAGTGGTGTTCTACGACTATGATGAAATCTGTTATATGACAGAGGTTAATTTCCGGGATATACCGCCACCGCGTTATCCAGAAGATGAACTTGCTGGTGAACCGTGGTACAGCGTGGCGGCAAATGATGTTTTTCCTGAGGAATTCCGACATTTTCTTTGCACTGACAATCATATTCGTCTCTATTTTGAAGAGATGCATAGTGATTTATTTAAAGCAGACTACTGGCGGGCGTTACAGGAACGGATTAGAAATGGTCATGTGGAAGATGTGTTTGCGTATCGCCGCAAACAGCGGTTTAGTCAACGTACTGAGATAGAAACTTACTCTATTGTTAAAGTTTCAGCCTGATTTTATTGGGAATTGGCGATTGCTATTAGCAATCGCAATTTTCACCAATAGCTAATATTATTATCCTCATTAAATTATTTCTCTAAATTAAATATAAATTAATCCCTATTTGTTCTTGTGAGGGGTATGAATATTCCTAACAAAAATAAACTTGGGATTCAATATGAAATATATTTCTTATTATGAAGGCATAATTGGAATGTGAATTAAAAACATATATTTAATGATTTCTTTAAGAAATAAAAATAGATCCACTTATTTGTGGAAGCTCTATAATTTTATAGAGTTTGGGAATCAAGGATTTTTAGCCACGGCTAGCGGTTGTAAAAAGAATTGATATTTTTGACTCTAAATTAAATACATGAAAATTCTCATATAACACACATATAACTTCGCGAAAGTATTTAAGGATATAATCATGGCTAGTGTAATTTTATACGGTGATAAAATTCATATTAAAAACAATTATAATAATGGAAATGGTGGTTATCTGGACACTAATGGTCATGCAACCGCGCAAGGCGCAAAATATAACGTATACACGGCTGCTTCGCCGAACCGCGCTCCGGGTACAGGTACGGGAACATGGCAAATTTTGTCTACGAGCGGAAAAGCCATAGGGACAGAGGTTTACAGTGGTGATACTGTGTTTCTTTTCAATCTTTACCAGAATAATGGGGGATATCTCGGCACTAATGGTCATGCGCCGTCACCTGAACTTTATAATGTTTATACGGCGGATAAAGCTGCACGTCCAGTTGATACTCTGACATGGTATATTTTTTCAGATACAACCAGTGGATATGATGGCAAAGTTCGTGAAGGTGATGTTATCCGTTTTCTGAATGGTTATAATAACGTACGTGGAGGATTTCTCGATACTTGTTTCAATGCTACTGCTGCTGGTGCAGTATATAATGTATATACTTCACGTCTTTCTAACCGGGGCAATGGAACAGGTACTTGGAATTTATCAAAAGCGATTTAATCAGGATGATACTCATCGATTAGTGTTCCATTAACTAATTCTTATATATATGTAAGAATCCGGAAATATAATTATTTTTGGATTCTTTTTCTCATTTGTTGTTGATATTAGTTTTAAACTGATTAAATAGTTTTGTTATTATTCTATTATGTTGCCGATAATATTTTCAGAGGGATGATAAATTAAGTTGAATTTATTGGTCTGAAAAGACAGGGCACGAAAAAATCAATGCCCTGAGAATCATATGATAATTTAAGAAAAAGAATTAACGAATCCCGCCATATTCTTTACTGATCTCTTTTGCTGCCCGGATCACCAAAGCACCAAGTTCAGTGATTCGATCATCAGTGATCCGTGAGACTGGGCCGGAAATGGAAATAGCCGCAAAGGCTTGGTGATGCTCATCATAAATACAGGCAGCAATACAGCGCAGACCTAAAGCATGTTCTTCATCATCGAACGAATATCCTTGTTTACGTGCTTGTTCCAGATTTTCTTTTAAACTTGAAGGGGTTGTCTTGGTATGTTGTGTGTAAGAATGAAGCCCTTTCTTATGCAATAATTGAACCAGTTGGTTATCTGACAATGTTGAAAGAAATGCTTTGCCAGCTCCGGAAGCATGCATCGGCAATTTACCTCCGATAGGGGCGGACATTCTCATCAATGCATTACACTGTACCTGATCGACAATAACCGCTTCATATTCACTGTGATCAAGAATCGCTAAATTAACCGTTTCACCGGAATCTTCCATCAAGCGGCGGAGAATCGGGTGAATGAGTGCCAATAAATTTCGGCTCTGTAAGAAACTGCTGCCGACAATAAAAGTGTGTGAACCGATAACCCACAACCCTAAATCGCCAATCTGACGGACAAAACCGTGCTGTTGCAAAGTGGTCAAAAGGCGGTGAGTGGTGGAATTTGGTAATCCGGCTTGTTGGGCTAAATCAGTTAAGGCGATACCACCGGGTGACTCGGAAATATATTCCAAAAGTGTCAGGCCGCGACTTAATGACTGTACTTGTCCGTTAGCAACAGTATTATTCGCCGTAATCTTAGTTTTTTTTGTTTTTTTACTGGTAACGGCAGTGCTCATCGAAATACCCTCTGAATAATAAGATGGAATTCATTTTCATTTCTCATTATGGACGATAAACCTGAAAAACACTCATCCGATGTGTGGAAAATGCTACCTATCATTGAGATTTGAAGAAATCTCAAAATTTTGCCTAGAATCGTTATGATTGATAGCGCTGGCTTGGAACTTTTAGCAAATATGAGCCGGATCGGATGTACAGGAGTAGCGAAACAAATTGGCGAATGGTCAGTAATCGCATATTTTGGCCACTTGCTGATTGCTGCTTTTCCGGGTTTGCATTTCTTATTGCTTCGGGGGTTATGATAGTTAATTCACTGTAAATATACAATATTATTAATATGGTAATGGTTTACTATCTATAAATATAAATAGCTGACATTGTTGGTTCGGCACGATATAAACTGCTAAAGTTTGCTGATACTTTCTATATATAAACTGTAATTCCTGTTATCCAGGTAATCTTTGTAGAATGGAATAAGCGATCTTTTTAGGAATTAGCTAATGATATTAGTCGTATTTCAGTAGGAAGAATGTGTAAATAATACCTTGGGGAATTTATAGGTAATATGGTTTTTATCTAACTATTTTTTGATTATATAATTATAAAAGAGCGTCTGTTATTGTTAAAAATAATGTTTTATATTGTTTTAAATTAGTCGTAATTATTTTAATTAATTTTTTATATTTTCATTTGAATTGTAAAAACATGAGAAAATATTATTAATTATATCAAGGATAATATTTTGTTACTATTTTTTCGGAATGGGAGAGTTTAATGAAACGCATTTTTTTGATTATCTGTCTTCTAACAACTTTAATTGTAGCGATTATTCAGGGTATCGGTCTGGTACTTCCTGATAAAGTTCCTGTTGAATATTTCAAAGAGAGTGGGTTTAAGAATGTGATGAGAACACTTGGTGTTATTGCTGCGGAACCTCATCCTGCGGCTTCAACACGGCAAACGTTAATTCGGGCTTACCTGATTAACGAAATGAATAATATGGGATATAACGTTACTGAACAGACATTTCATTACTCGGCGGATGATTTGGCCTCTCGGCAGAAGAGAATATATTCAGGCTTCAATAGTCAACAACGCCGAGCTTTTGATAAAGAGTTTGCCAGGATAAATACAGGCAATTTTGCGAAACAAGTGGAGGATCAATCGGAATTAACTGGAACGAATCTTATCGCAAAGTTGGAGGTTCCTTCGCCAAAAGGAACCTTATTATTCGTTTCGCATTATGACAGTGTTAGAACTGCGCCAGGAGCCAGCGATAATGGTATGGCCGTCGCTTCGGTACTCCAGTTAATGCGGGATCTTGCTGAAAGAGAAGATATAAAAAACAACGTTATATTCTTATTCTCTGATGCTGAAGAGTTGGGATTACTTGGCGTGCATCACTTTGTTAAGAATATTAATGAAATTGCTACTCAACCAATAGATGTTGTTTTTAATTTTGATGCTCGAGGGAATAATGGCGTGCCACTCTTATTTGAGACATCGGCAAAAAATCTTGCGCTTGTTTCAGAATGGAATCGGAATGCTTATAAGCCGGTAGCTTTTTCATTTAGCCCTATCGTGTACCAGATGTTGCAGAATAACACAGATTTTAGCGTCTTTCTGGATAGAGGGTTTACTGGGATGAATTTTGCTACCATCTTGGGTTACGAGCATTACCACCGTATGAGTGATATTGTTGAGAATCTTAACCTTGGAACTTTGTGGCGATATCAGCGAACGGTTCGGGATTTGGGAGTGCATTTCGCGGTAAAAGATGAGATTAACATATTTAAAGAAAGTGTAGATGCAGTTTACTTTCCTGTACCCTATATTGGGCTGATTATCATGTCTATATTTACCGCTTTCGTTACAGGTATTTTAACATTTTTATTCTCTATCTCATTAGCGATAAGAAATATATGGTTTTCATCTTCACCCCGAACGGTATCAAATATTCGGAGCATGTTAAGGATAGTTGCTGGATTACTTAGCCTTATCGTCGCATTAATTTTACCTACTGCATCTTATCTTGTTACGTTACCTGTTTTGTTATTTTTATTAATGGACTTGATGTTACGAGAGTTCAATAAATTTAACGTTGCGTTGATTTTATTAATTATCTGTACCTACATTATATCTATTCTCTATGTTCCGATTATATACCTTGTTTCTATCGGATTGCAGGCTCCTATAGTGGGCGGTATTCTTGCTCTTCTGCCAATACTTATTTTAGGGGCTGGTATAGTCAGTCTTTGTAAACGAATAACTTAAATATATAAAATTATTCGTTATAATTAAAACTAATTCTTGGATTCACATAATAAGTGCAACATCGTTAATCCGGAAGTAAACATGTTCGTATTCCTTTAAATAATTCATTCGGTGTTTTCCCTCCCCGTGTT
Source organism: Photorhabdus hindustanensis (assembly GCF_002968995.1). NCBI lineage: Bacteria > Pseudomonadati > Pseudomonadota > Gammaproteobacteria > Enterobacterales > Morganellaceae > Photorhabdus > Photorhabdus hindustanensis. The sequence continues at coordinate 176 of NZ_PUWT01000075.1, read as the reverse complement.
TTTCGGGGGCGATTATTTAATCGGTTTACCACAAAATTTATTTCCTGATCAGAGACTTCATTAAAATCAGTTCCCTTTGGAAAGTATTGTCTGATTAGTCCATTGATATTCTCATTTATCCCTCTTTCCCAAGGCGAGTAAGGGTGAGCAAAATAAATTTGGGTTTCTAATTTTTT